>JBCCHD010000063.1 GCA_039028935.1 Pseudomonadota bacterium
AGTGTTATCGTTCCGTCGTCTTTATCATCCTTCGTGTTATTGTCGTCTTGGTCGTCGTTGGTACAGCAGCCGCTTTCATCTGTACCAATAATTGCAATGTCGCTCATGTCGTTCACAATGACCGCGACTTTTTTGCCTTGTCGATTGTTGAGAATGTGACTGAGCACGGTGGTTTTGCCCGCACCCAAAAACCCGGACAGGACAGTGACCGGGAGCTTTCGCTCTAAGTTTAGATTCATGATAGATCGATTTTTCGCCCGAAAAAATAATGTTATATTATAACATTTGGGTTCGCAACGAAGGCCAGTGCAATGCGTCTGTTGTCCGCCTAACCGAGAATGTGCATTATTGCGAATTGTTCTTATTTACAACTAGAATATCGAGCACATTCCAAACCGACCCCGTTTTTCTCCGTACCCACCTGGGCCACTATGACTGAATCTAACGACCCTCAAGTCACCACACAACACTTAAGCAAAACGTACGCCAATGGCGTACGAGCGCTAATCGATGTGTCGCTCACGATACCGACCGGTATATTTGGTCTTCTTGGTAAAAATGGTGCCGGTAAGTCGACGCTCATGCGTACGCTGGCCACGTTGCAACCCGCAGACTCAGGAGAGGCGTTTCTCAACGACGTAAATTTGCTGACACAGGCCGACGAGGCGCGACGCAATATTGGCTATTTGCCTCAAGAGATGGGGGTGTATCCCAATATGAGCGCACTCGAAACACTGCAGTATTTCGCAGGGCTCAAGGGACTTTCGCACATCAATCTCATGGACGAACTTGAACGAGTCAATTTGGCCGACGTGGCCCACCAGCGGCTCGACACGTTTTCGGGCGGCATGCGACGCCGCTTTGGTATCGCCACCGCGTTTCTTGGTAATCCGCAGTTGGTCATTGTCGACGAACCCACTGCCGGCCTTGATCCTTTTGAGCGACGCCGCTTCCAGCATCTTTTACTGCGTGCGGCGAAAAACTGCGTGTTGGTATTGTCATCGCATATCGTCGAAGACATCGCGGACCTCGCCGACAGCATGGCCATCTTGCACGAAGGCAAAGTCGTCGCAGCCGGTGAACCGGATACCTTGGTTAGTACGCTGAACGGCAAGGTTTGGGAGCGCACGATTGCACACGAGGCGCTCGCCGACTGGCAGGCAAAGGCGAGTGTGTTGTCTTGGCGTCCACGTGCGCGCAATCATGTTTTGCGGATCTGGTCTGGCTCTCATCCTGGCGATGAATTTTCGGCGGCCCAGCCCGATCTAGAGGACTTATATGCTCACAGCGTTTTGGGCGACTAACGTATGAGCCCACTCACAGCGCAGTTACTCATGGAATGGCGCTACCAGCGCCGGCGGCCCTTTGTGTGGATCTGCATCGCCATCTACTTTGCCATTGCGTTTGGCGATGCCTATCAAAATGGTATTGCAGTCGGCGGCTTCCAATGGGTAAACGGTGCCGACGCTGTGATGACGCGTTCGGTCATTTTGAGTTTGTTGGGTATCTTGGCGGCTGCCGGCATTATTGGCGAGGCCGCTGCCCGCGATCGCACGTTTCGCACCGAGGAAACCGTTTTATCCAGCGGTGCCAGCCGTACCGCACTCGGTTTTGGCCGCTTCAGTGTGGGGTGGTTAATTTGCGTCGCGGCCTGTATCGCGTTTGTGCCGGGAATGCTTCTTGGCTCCGCCTTGCCGGGTATCCCACCTGAGAAGCTCGGCCCTACCGATCTGTCACATTACGGTAAGGCGATCGCGTATTTTCTGGCGCCCAACTTTTTTATTGTCGGCGCAATTGTGTTCGCCGCGGGCTCACGTTTTCGCAGTCAGTCCGCTGCATTTATTGCGGGCGTTACACTGCTCATACTGTGGTTGCTCTCGCGCATGCTGCTCGGTCAGGATGTTCTACGCCATGACGTGTTTCCGATTTACTCATTGATCGAACCTTTTGGCTTCACCGCTTCTGCACAATACAAATTCGGCTGGACGGTGGCGCAGAATAATGCGCAATTTGTGCCGTTCGCGGGCCTGTTGCTTTGGAACCGCCTGATCTGGATGACCATCGCATCGCTTGTCCTGGTGTTGTCGATACGTGGTTTGCCTATGCAGCCCGCCACCCCTAAGGCAAAGCGCCAACGACAAGGTTGGTTGAGGCTGCCAGGTAGCGGCGTGGCCAGCCCGCTCGTTCTTGCTACCCGGTGGGAACTACTGTCACTGTTGCGCGTGCCTGGATTGAAACTCCTGCTGTTCCTAGCGGCCGTCTCCTTATGGCTTGCCGCGTCAAGTTCCATCACTCATCAGTTTTCACTGCCGACGACTGACCTCTTGGTACACAGCACTGATTTCTATTTCGACAAAATTCTTATTCTGGTTCTGGTGTGGTCCGCAGCCGATCTAATCTGGCGTGAACGCAGTCACCGTGTAGACGAATTGATCGACACACTGCCCACCCGCGACACGATCCGATTACTTTCCAAAACGCTGGCGTTATTCATTATCATCCTTGCCTTTTGGTTATTGTCGATCGTCGTCAACATTGCGTATCAAGCCGCAAGCGGGTTTCATCACTACGAACTGTGGCTCCATTTCACCGACTCGTTTCTGTATAAAGCACCTTATTACATTTGGATGGCCGTGTTGGCCCTCACGCTGCAGGTGGTCATTCGACGCCGTTTCGTCGCCATTGGCGTCTTTCTACTCGTTTATGTGTCGCCAGTCATGCTCGACGCGCTCGGTTTGCGTCATCCCCTATACCGTTACGGCGAAGTCAGTTTCTTTTGGTATTCGCTGATGGATGGCTACGGCCATTTCGTCAAGCCGCATCTGTGGATGTTGCTCTATTGGAGTTTGGGCGCCGCGGTTGTCTGGACAGTTGGGTGGTTGTGCTTCACGCGCGGCACCGACCCATTACCACGTCGCCGCCTTGCGCAGCGACGGCTGCAGCGCCCAAGTGCGGCTGCAATGAGTGGTGCGCTGGTCGTGTGCTTTGTCTCGGTGGGCATTCTGCTCTGGCACAAGAGTACGGCACAGGCTACTTGGCCACCGCTTGATGAAGACGCATTGCTTGCGCAGGTAGAAAAACACTACGGCGACGATTGGCGCACTCGCCCGCAACCTCGGGTTGTCGCTATCGATAGTCATATCGATCTTTTTCCTGAACAGCGACAACTGGACATCCGCGGTCGCTATACGCTCGAAAACCCACATGATGTGCCAATCGAAGACGTTTTGGTTCTCGCGCAAGCCCAGCTTGACTTACGGTCAGTGTCATTCGGACCGTACGCAACACAAATTCATCACGACGAGACGCTGGATGTTCGTCATTGGCGACTCGGTAAGCCCATGCAACCCGGTGAGCGTATCACCATGACATTTGAAGCAGGCTCTGCGCCCGCGCCGGGTGTGCAGTTCCATTCGCGCAGCGACGACGCACCGGAAGTCAGCCCTGTCGAAGTGATCGGTAATGGCACATCGCTACTGAATTTACAACTGATGCCGGCCGTTGGTTATACCGATCGCGTTGAGCACAAGCCCCGCTGGAAACGGCGTAAATACGGATTACCACTCGAGTGGATCGCGCCCGAGGGAGAGGCCGCGGAACGCCAGCCGCATGACACACTTCATCTTGGCTGGGTCGAGCGGGTGGATACCACCATTACCACGTCAGCCGACCAAATACCGCTGCATGCAGGCAACATCATTGATTCGGAAATCACCGCGAACGGACGCAAGCGCGTGCGATTTCAAATCGATCGGCCTTCACGGGGGTGGAGCGCCGTGATGTCTGGTCGCTACGAGGTCGCCAAGTTCGACGAAGGCAGTGTGCCGTTTGAAATTTACTACGCACCAGAGCACACCTATACACTGCCGCAACTTGCTCAGGCGTTTACGGATGCGATGGCGCATTTTCGCGAGCGCTATGGGGCACCGCCATTTGACACCTTACGACTCGCCCAGCAGTCTCTGCATTTTGACGGCATGGGAAATCGCGCGGGGCTCGGGTTTGCAACCGAAATTTTAGGGTGGAAATCGGATATTGAGCGCAGCGACGGCAGCGTCATCCGCAAAATGGCCGCGCATCAAATGGGCATGACCTGGTTTGGTGATCAGATCATTCCCGCCAATCTACCGGGCGCTAAGGTCATACACGCTGGCCTCCCTTATTGGTCCGCCGGACTGTACCTGCTCCAGTCGCAAGATCTCCAGCAAAGCCGCGAGCTGCGTCGCCAGGAAATGGGCGAGCTGTTTCGCAAACGCAGCGCGCTGATCGATGAAGAGTTGCCGTTCATGCTCGAGCACAAAGATTCCACCATGATCCGGATCAAAGGCATGATTCTCTTGACGTATTTGGCGGAACTCGTCGGCGCCGAAAACATTGAGGCAGCCATGGCACGTTTTCTCGATACCTGGCGATACCGTGGCGGTCCGTATCCACGAGCCGATCATCTTCTGGCTGAGCTCAAAACGTCGATTCCAATCGACTATCATCCTCAGCTGACGGATATGTTCGAGCGCGTCACACGCTGGGACACGGGTGTCATCCAGGCCGACGCAACTCCGATCGAAGAGGGTCGCTGGCGTGTGCGTGCCACGATTGATGTACATAAATATTATGCAGAAGGCCTCGGCACTGAGACCGAAGTGGAGTTCAATACGCCGGTGTATTTCGCGGTGGCCACTGATCGGCGCTTCACCGACGAGTCAGTTCTTTCACGCACACTGATGCGACCCAAAAGTGGGACTTCCGTTGTGGAAATAGAGGTAGATGAACGACCGCGCTATGTGGCGATTGACCCGGATTTTCTGCTGCCCGACACCTTCACAGGCGATCAAATACTGATTATTCCGCCCGTTAGTTCACCTGAATAACCGTTCATCGCGTTACTCGCCGGGTAACGGTTAGAAACAGCTAGACTCCGTTCTACAGCCACAATGCGCTCTGACCATCGGCGAGCGTAATTGATCATCCGGTGCTAGAGAGGATGGCAGCGCAGCCTCCGACTCGATAAACAGGGGTGGTATTCACTGTGCGGCAGCCAGTTTGTGCGCAGTCAACGGTAAGCCCGCTGGGACAAACTCCCCAAATATTTGCGTAGGCTATTGATTAATCGACTTTTTGATTCGCTTTACCGGCGCAAAACGCAGCCAGTAAGATAATCTCAGTATAGTGTCGGTAGGCACTTCGCGTACAACCAAAAACGTAAACAGTACGCGAGTGTTTGGCGCACCCGCTCGACATGGCGAATGACGGCGATACGCTAACGTAACCCCTTGCGCACCAGTAACCTTTCACCCTACGTCCAGACCGACGCGAAACCGGTTTCTATCGCTGGGTGGACACCAACAGGCAGGCCTATGAGTGGCCGCCCGTTGGCTAAGGCGACTTTGATCGAACACTAAAGGACTGATCATGATCAAAAAAGCAATATCGAATGTTCTGCTCGCCGCTATTTTGGCAAGCACCTCGGGCGGATTCACGATCGCGAGTTTCGCTGATGCGATTCAATTTGATGGTGGCCGGTTCATTCAGGGCTCATCCTATCGTCGTGTGCTGGGCAGCGTTTCATTGGGCAATGGCAATATTGCCGTCTGTGGCGCGACAACTTCGTCAGACATCGCCACATCCGGCGTCGCCTTCGAAAACATTACCGAATTTTCCTCAGGCGGTAACACGGTTGATGCGTTTGTGGCCATTTACAATGAGCAATCCATGGCGCTCGTCGCCGCAACATACTTAGGCGGTTCGAATTTCGATGAGTGCTATGGCATTGCCGTTGCCCCGGACGGTTCGATTGTCGTCGTGGGCGAAACGCGCTCCAACGACTTCCCAACGCTGAGCGCATTCGACTCGAACTTTAGTGGTTCGCGAGATGGATTTGTTACGAGTTTCAGCGCCGATCTCACCGCCGTGAACTTCTCAACGTACGTGGGCGGCAGCGGCCAGTCGCTGAGCGAAGCGCTCTACAGAGTGGATATCGCCTTAGATGGGACGATCCATGTGGTTGGCACCTCCAACAGCACCAATCTACCGGTCACCGAAATTTTCAATAACCGCGCGTGTGGGACACACGACTTCAGTTCAGTGCAAAACGATTTGATGTACGCTCGATTCAAGTCGACAGGCGCATTGCAAAATCTATATTGCATCGGTGGCAACTCTGGTCGCTCCGCAGGTTATGATGTTGTCGTCGGACCGCAGAATAAAGTCTACGTAGCAGGTCGAACCGACTCAGGTACGTTCACCTACCCTAACTCGGTCACTGATCTAACCGACCCACTTGCTGAAAACCGGCATTTGTATTTACTCGAGATCGACAATGTGTCCGGTATCGTCGAACGCGCCATACTAGTCGTTGACCGCCTTGGTGGATTTCCCTACATAACGGACATGGCATTTACCGACAACGGTGAACTGCTCATTGCCGGCGCAGCCGATGCGCCAGGGTTTACCGCCACGGCAAATGCGATAAAAACGCTGCCAACCGAGACGGAACTCAGTACGCCAGAAGAGGAAGACTATTTTTATGCCGCCTTTCTCATGAGGCTGAACCAAAACGTTGACAACATTGAGTACGCCACTTATTTCGGTGGCGACACAACCGATCAGGTGATACGCAACATTTCAGCTAATTCGGCAGAAGAAGTTTGGGGAAGTCTAGAAACAATTGATCGGACGCTGCCAACGCTCAATGGACCGACTGTTCCGCCAAGGCCACTGAGTAAGGAGTTTGTGCTAGCCGCAGAATCATCGGGTGCGCGAGTCTTCGGTTTTAAACCCGCGATTTTCTCATCAAGTTCTTTGTTCGCCACGCTGGCGCAAAGCGGACAAAACTACAAGTCGAACTACAGCCTTGGCAGCTCGAGGCTTGGCTCGATAGAGCCCGCAGACGGCATCGTTGCCGACACCCGAGACATTGCGCTAGACGACAGGGGATTTCACCAGGGTGTCATTGTCAACTACAACGACGTAAACGTGGCCTTCGAGAGCAATTCGTTTGGTGACACAACATTTGGCGCGAGTGACGATAAATCAGTGCGGGCGGCTCTGGGTGGTGACACCATCTTTGTCGCGAACGAAAATCAGCCCAATAGAATTTATTCATGGGTTGCCAGCCCCACGATCACCGAGGTTGGCACCTTTGGCAACAACGACGACCCGATTATCGACATCGAACACTCTAACGCCAATACGTTCTATGTAGCCGAGCATCCCAATAGAATCATCACGTACACACCAGCCGGCGATGTTGTCGATGAGATTCAGATTGACAACGTTGTTATCTCAGAAATTCGATACCAACGTTTCCTCAACGCTCTTCTCATCACCAATTCAATCGGCCCGAGCCTATTATTGCGAATTCCCGATGGCGATTTGCTCAGTAATGCAACGTCGATCACCATCGATAACACGCTCACCAATATTCAATCACTGGTCATGGCGTCAGTCGGATTTGACGATCTTATATTGGCCGCTACCGACGACGCGATTCACGTCTATAAACTGCTTGTCGACGAGAATTGGGCGATCGAAAAAACCTATCAAACGCCGACCACCTTGACAGGTTCGCGATTCGGGGAAGGACGATTTGGTACAGCAGAGGACGTTCTAGCTATCGCCAATCTGGATGGACCTGCGGCTTATCGTCATATCAATGCGGCGGATTTTTATATCGGCACGTTCAATACGGTTAGCGGCCAGCAGCTATCCGGATCCTATTTTGGCGGCTCGGGCAACGACTACTGCGCGTGCGCCATGACGCTAATGGAGTCAGGCGATATTATCCTCTCCGCCAACACCATTGCTGTCGACATGACCGGCTTTGTGGATACTGATTTTACTCGGGCAGAAAAAACCGCGCTCGTGCGGATCACACAGATCGACGACATGCTTGATACCGATGCCGATGGCGCACCCGACTTCAATGACAATTGCACCAACGTTGCCAATTCGTCGCAAATTGACAGCGATGCCGACGGCTACGGCAACGCCTGCGATGGTGACTTTAACAACGATTGCTCAATAAACTTCGCCGATATCGCGGCCTTCTCAAACAAATTCCTGAGCGCCGATGACCTGTACGACATGAACGGAGACGACATCGTCAACTTCATCGATTTCACTTTATTGACTGGTTCTTTCCTTTCACCACCCGGCGCAGGACTGGGAAACTGTCAATGAGGTTTTTCACTAAACCCAATGAGTTCGAAATTAGAATAAAAGATGGGCAGCGTCGGTTGAAGGATCGACAACGCGATTAGCGGCGATAACTGACTCAGCACATGTTAGTTCACATCAAAGAGTCTTTTTGCGAAGTGCCGCTGCCACGCCGCCGGCTTCGAGCAAATCGGCAATCGTGTCGCGATTCTTTAGGTTCGAGCCGCGCACCTCATTGGCCAATGCCTCAACGGCCGCTTCTTCGATGAAGTAGCGTTCCGCCAGACGCGCCACCGTTTCAGGCGGCATTGACTCAAGCCAGTCCAACCCTTCCCGATAGACGATCTTGCTGGCTAGCGACGATGCAATGATTCGATTCAGATACGCCTTTGGAATGGTCGCAAACACCTGCTCTCCACAATGCTCAGCGAGCACAGCCGGGAGATGACGAATCACCATTTCGCGCGTACGTTCTGGATGGCCATTCCACAGCTGGTTAACGCGCTCGGTGATAGCGTCCGTGGCGCGATTGATCGCCTGACTTAATCGTACGCTCAGCTCGGGCAGGTGGATAGCCGGTTTGTGACGATGCTCGCGAAACAGTGCGTCTGCTTCAAGACGAGCAAACGCACGTAGCTTGTCTAATACCTGCGCCACATATTCATCTTTAATATTCAGAAACGCCGCCTCATCAAGCAGCATGCTGGCGATGATTTCAAAGCTACTGCAAATCACACCGGCTTTATTGGCGGAGCTGTCTTTCACGATGATCGCGCCTTTTTCTGAGAGTCTGGCGCGCGCCGTCGGCGTGATGAATAAATTTGCGCCTTCGACAATGACACGACTTGATGGCGTCCCGTCAGCAGTCAGAAACGCTTCCCAGTTGTGCTCGTTGATCGTTGCCGGTCGCCCGCCTGCCGGAATAAAGGCGTCACTGGCAACACGATTGTGCAGCGTATCACGCTGCTGGCTTCCCTGAGGGTCCTCAATGCTCAACACACGTCCACGCGGGCCGATAAGATCAAGTTGGAATTCAGCGATGGGCAATTCGCTTTTAACGAGGCGAATCAGTTCCTGCGCATCCAGTCCATCGGGGTCTTCCGCACAGCCACTGCCATCGGCAACACCAACAATACGCACGTTGTCGCCATACTCGCGATGGAGAATGAGAATCTCGTTGCCCGCAACATCGCCATCAGGCCCGCCGGTTATCTTGACCGAAAAACACTGCTTCATCGGGTCAATACCAACAAAACGCAGGGCGTTGTCGAGAAACACAGTCACGCCCTCGCTGGTAACGCCGTAAGCCTTATGATTAATTCCCGCACCTGGCTTCGAGCTGATGAACGCCTCCGGTGTGGGGTAGCCACGCCGCGCTGCGCGCTCAACCACCCATGTGATCAGCCCGTTTGACACATTTTCATCCGGCCCCAGATACAGCCACTCTTCGCGATTAAGATAGTCGGCGTGTAGTACATCCATAAGAGGGTCGGGAATAGTCAGGTCGAGTAGTCCATCCGTAAACGCTCTCCCCACTGAGTCAAAGTGCGCAGAGGGCGCGGCCAATACAACCGCTTTTGACCCGCCTTCGGGAATGTCTTTGTTCTTTTGCTGTTGAGCAAACGCCAGTCCATAGGCTTCATCGTAGTGTCGCTCGCATTCAAACGCATATTGTTCCCGACCACGAGGGCGAACGATACGCACGCCGCCGCGCGCAATATCGCGAAAGCGCACATGAAAGCCATCAAACTGACTACCAAACACGTAGAACACGCCAAATGGCAACTCGGCACGCTCTTCGCTTGCCAGAAAACTTGGCGCCACGCGCAAAGCCAATGCACGCCGCCTTGGTAATCGATAATTAGTCCTCAAGACGGAAGCGACTGCTTGGGCCAATGTAATAAAAATGGTCTTTTCTTCGTCACGGCAGGCGCTTTGCTGCACCGTTTCAATGACCGCATTCCATGCGGGTGTTTCGGACTTGTGCTCGCCGTTAACAGCAAAGCGAAATTGAAACGCGTGGTAAACCGCCATCGATAGGTCACGAAATCGCTGCAAGCACGCGCGAATGCGTTCTCTGGAGTACAGTAAGGGCGCCTGTTTCACTAGCTGTTGATGCGCGAGGTGAGACAAACCGGTCAGCACTTCAGCACCCAGTAGATCACCATCGGTTACAGTCTCAGCGAGACCGAACACCGACTCATCTAAATGCAATAATCGGCGTAACTCAAACTCCAATGTTTGCCACTGTTCGTCATCAGCGCTCAGTGCTTTGCCGTTTCGTTGAACGAGAAAGTTCAACAGCATAATGCCTTCGACACCGTCTCGACGAAAACTGTCCAGATAGGCGCGTTGAATATCGACCTGGCAGCGCCCCAGATGCTGACTGATGCGCTCGAATACGCGGCGCGGATCGTATTCGGCAAACCCGATAGTTAAACGACTTAAATTCGTTTCGTGATGCGAAGTGAGTTGCACCAGCGTATCGCCGCTTTCTCGAATCGAATCGACGACTTGATAATGACGAAACACCTGCTCCAGCGGCGTGGACAATAGATAATTGGCATCGCAACTCAATAAAAAAGCCTCTCCTTTTCCTTGCGCGTTGTCATCCTTGATATGCTGGGTAATAAACGACAATGCCTGCTGCGCCTTGGATCGCTGATGAGTGTCATTCGCGTCATAACCCACGTGATCACCCAGATGAAACACGTCGAGCACTCGCTGTCCATCTGTTGCGGTATACACCTGAGCGGAGATCAGCGGCAGGCTACGCGGGAGCTGTCGAACAAATTTGCTAAGCTGACCCGGATAGCTGCGATTACTGATAAACGTATAGCGATTGCCGTCCAGCTCGCGCAGAGTCACCGTTTGCGAAAGCCCACTGGCTTCAGCTGCAATAATTGCTTTGAGATGGGCCAGACGCATCGCCTGAGTCGTGCCGTCAAAATAGGCGCGAGGCATCGTTTTCACAAAATTCGGCGCAATATCGCTCACCGCTTGCTGCATGTCGTTAAGCAGCTGGGTGGTGATCGAGTCGTTGATGACGGTGTATTCGTCGGAGGGAGAACGTCTATCCATAATGCTCTGTTACACGAGTGCAGTTAGATTGAGCGCTGAAGAGAAGCCTTCCATTTCTCAGCACGCGGAACAATTGACGTGCAAAATTGGACCTGTTCGATACGGCGTCCAGCTGCGCTTACCAATTTTCGTGATTCGGATCACATCATCACCGAATAGGGTAGCCAATTCTACCCATCCGCAAACCCTTTTGGCGTGCATGGCGCACTGATTTTGACACAATTGACAGTCGGGCACGACAGAACGAACTGTTTTAGTGCAAAAATCTCTCCGAAGCGCCCATTACTTAAGCCAGACAGCACACACTCATCTATCGAGCGGGACGCCGACCAAGACCTCCCGTCCCGTCCAAGAACTTGACCATTCTCGCCACACCCCATTGATGAGGTGCTCCTCAAGTAGCGACAACCGCACACCTTGAGCACACGCCCAGAGTCCGAGTAGACGCTAAAACAATGCTCAAGTCTGTGTCCTGTCTAAGCCAAAGGCGCGCTCATCGACCCCACACCTACGAACATCAGAATCAGTGAAACTATCGGCTTCTTCGTCGAACGCCGTTTAGCGAATAGGGCCAGCGATCATCACATCACTTAATGTCCGAAATAGTTTCTGCCAGACAACACCTTAGCGTTTCCGCCGCGATCCAGCAGGCATGGGCGACCCGTGCGTGCACGCTCCCGATTGCTTCCACTTGCGGGTTGAATCCCCTACACTTTAGCTCTGAATCGCTTAGATTCTTCCCTTTTTTGCTCTCCCGGAGTCGGTGAATGCGCCCGATCGATACGTTAAGGCTCGCCTCGCTGGTCATGGCACTGATCATTCTCGTCAGTGTTCACGCCGAGTCCCCAATAATTAATGAAGCTCAGTCGGTTACCGCAACACAACTGATCGACTCCGCGCTCAAAAGCGAGCTGGCGTTTGAAATCGTCGAATCGCTGACCACCGAAGTAGGTCCAAGACTCGGTGGCTCAGAGGCCGAAGCGCGTGCGCGCGAATGGGGCGTTAAGCTCGGTAAAAAATTGGGTTTCGACCGAGTCACCGTGGAAGAATTTTCGATGCCTTTTTGGGATCGAGGTGATTTGACGATTTCGCTACAATCGCCCTATCAACAAGCCCTTTACGGTACAGCGCTAGGTGGCGCTGCGCCATCCAAGCGAGCGATCCAAGCCCCGGTTTCTTACTTTCGCGACTATGAAGCACTCACGGCCGTGACCGATGGCGCTATCCAAGACACTATCGCGTTTATTGACGGCGACATCATGGTTAAGAGTCAGACGGGCGCCGGTTATGGCCAAGCCAATCAGCGCCGACGCTCAGGTTGGCAACACGCACAACGCGGCGGCGCGCGTGCATTGGTTGTGCGGTCGGTCGGTTCCGATTCGCGCCGCTTTCCTCACACCGGCATGATGAGCCGAGATGGCAACAAGTGGTCCACCATTCCGGTCATCGCCATTTCCAATCCCGATGCCGACCACCTGCGACGCTTGCACAACTTGGGAAAACCGCTCGAAATCGCCTTGCACTCGTCGTCAAAATGGAAAGGCGACACCACAAGCGGCAACGTTGTATTGGATCTAGTGGGCAGCGAGCGACCCGACGAAATTGTGCTCATCGGTGGGCACCTCGACAGCTGGGACTTGGGCACGGGCGCCGTTGACGACGGCGCGGGAGTCGCCATTACTGTGGCCGCCGCCGCACTGATCAAGGCACTCCCAGTACGACCTAAGCGGACAATCCGCGTGGTCATGTTCGGCGCAGAAGAAGTGGGATTGCTGGGTGCTAGAGCCTATGCTGCACAACATGACGCTGAGATCGCCAATCACATTCTGGCAACTGAGTCAGATTTTGGTGCTCAAACCATTTGGCAATTGGTGTCCAACGTGAACGAAGCGGCCAATCCCTTCATTGACGAAATCGCCCGCATTCTACGACCTCTGGATATTGTTCGTGGCAGTGCGACCGAACCCGGCGGTGGGCCGGATATCATTCCACTGGCGCTAAAAGGCGTGCCCACCATTCGCCTCAAACAAAATGGCCGCGACTATTTCGACCTACATCATACGCCCGACGATACACTGGACAAGATCGACCCCGCAGAGTTGGCGCAAAATGTGGCCGCCTATGCAGCAACCATCTATTTGATCGCGGACTCGGAAATCGAGTTTCGAAAAGCACAACAATGAGTGCAATGCGGATTCCCCTGCTCCGGGCCGAGCGCGATTCCATCTTCTTGCGCGCGTTATAGACAACGTGCAGCACAAAAATGAGACGTCAACAACGTGATGCGCACACTGAAACGCTGTCTACCACTCGCTGCCACGGTCGTGATGACCTGCAGTTGTGTTAATGCGATCCACAATAGTCATAACGAACGGTCATCGCTCGACGCATGCGCGGTGGAATTTATTGTTCTTGGCATAGGACAAGATGCGGGTGCACCCCAGATCGGCCAACACGAAGACCCTGCCTGGACCGATCCGCGACAGCGCATGTGGGCAACCTCGGGCGCGCTGATCGATCACCGTCTTGGCGCGCAGTATTTGTTCGATGCAACTCCCGATATTCGTGAACAACTGCATCTATTACATACGATCACCACTGACTCACATGTCTCGGTGTCCGCAAAGCATCCGGCACGGCGAGAGCGGTCCCTCGGATTAGACGGCGTGTTTCTCACACACGCCCACATTGGACATTATGCCGGCCTAATGTTTGTCGGCCATGAGTCGGCAGGTGCTCATCGACTACCGGTTTTTGCGATGCCACGCATGGCGGCGTACCTAACGTCCAACGGTCCCTGGGACCAACTCGTACGATTTAACAACATCGAACTGCGCCCCATGACCAACAAACATGCGGTGACGCTGTCGAACGACCTGGTTGTCACGCCTTTCCAGGTTCCGCACCGTGACGAATATTCAGAAACGGTTGGCTTTACAATCACTGGACCTGGAAAGCGCGTGC
This sequence comes from Pseudomonadota bacterium, assembly GCA_039028935.1. Lineage (NCBI taxonomy): Bacteria > Pseudomonadati > Pseudomonadota > Pseudomonadota bacterium. The sequence continues at coordinate 14,200 of JBCCHD010000063.1, forward strand.
TTTTTCTACCCGACATCGACGACTGGGATCGATGGCGCACCGAATATGGCATCGACATTGAATCGATGCTCGCCGACGTGGATGTCGCCTTCCTGGATGCCACGTTTTTTGACAACAATGAGCTGCCCGGGCGGGACATGTCCGCCATCCCGCACCCGCGCTTGATGGCGTCGATGCAACGGTTCGCTACCCTGCCTTTGGAACAACGTCAACGCGTTCGATTTTTCCATCTCAATCACACTAACCCAGTGCGCTTTACCGATTCTGATCAATACAAACAGATGCGGTCATTGGGGTTTGCACGCGCGCATCGTGGCGAACGTGTGTGTTTAGAGTAACCCCGCGTTGACAGTGTAGTGGCCCGCGGGCGACCGTGCGCGAGCCCTCTCGTTAGTCGGATACCTGACTCGCCGTGGACCTTATGAGCGTTGGCGCCGCCGCAAACGGCTTAATGCCAAACTGTGGATAGATTTGATCGGGGAAGTACAGCACGCCATCGGAGGCCACCATTTGAATTTTTCTTAACTGTGACAGATCCTGCGTTGGGTCACCGGGCACTAAGAAAAAATCCGCGTACTTGCCTTTCTTGATCGATCCAAGGTCCTCGTCTTGATCAAGATAAACCGCCATATCGTACGACGCTCGACGCAGCACTTCGGCCGGTGACAGTCCGATCTTCTCAAACAGTTCCAGCTCGCGATGATACGCGAACGAGCCCCCGAGATCGGTGCCGGGAAGCAGCAGGATGCCTTCCTCATGCATGAAACTCAGCATATCGAGCACCACATCAAACGCCGCTACGTACTCTGCACGTTCCTCATCGGTATCGGTACCAAATAGCGCCTTTTTATAGGAGCGCTGCTCGTTCGTCGGCAAATGGTCGATGATATCGCGCGCCTTGTAGCGGCAACGCCTAATGAACAAATAAAACAGAATAACTCAGCGACTCGAGCGCCAACTGAGCAAACAGCAGGGTTACAAAAAGTTGCTCAGCAGCAAACTCAATTAC
>JBCCHD010000064.1 GCA_039028935.1 Pseudomonadota bacterium
TCCGCCAGGCGCTCGTTCGAGGCGAAGGCTGGTTCGGCGAGACGATCAACTACCGCAAGGACGGCTCGCCTTACAACGTCGAGTGGCGCATCGCTCCCGTCCGCAACGGCCACGACCGCATCACCCACTGGGTCTCGACCCAACGCGACATCACCCAGCAACGCGAGGCCGGAAAATGCTCACAAGTGGCTATTTTTTGAACACCATATAGACATTGGCCCGCTCGTATGGGCTTGGGCCGCCCGGGCGCGGCACATGCACAAAGCCACCTGTCTCATACAGCGTGATGGCCGGTGTGAGGCTATCGTGCGATTCGAGAAACAATCGTCGACCACAAAGCGCTCGATATTTTTCGATTACGGCATCAAACAGAAAACGCCCAACGCCTTGCCCTTGCGCCTCGTCGGCCACCGCCATTTTGGTCAGTTCGTATTCGCCATCGCCGTGGTATTTCAAAGCACAGGTGCCCAACACCTGCTCACCCCGCAGAGCAAACACAATATGCCCACCTGCCTCGAGAATGGACGCCTCGGGATGATCGAGCACCGTTTCGTCAATGGGCTCAACCACAAAATAGCGCTCCAGCCAGACTCGGTTGAGTCGACCAAACCAAGGTTTGAGCACCTCGTTAAACGACTCGATGCGAAGCTCAGACACGCCGTGCAAATTAGGCCGGGGTGAGTGTGACGCGCGCGAACTTGCGCTTACCCACTTGAACCACATACGCGCCGGGGCTGTCGATGAGTCGCTTGGGATCCACAACCTTTTCACCGTCGATACGCACCGCGCCCTGCTTGATCATGCGCACCGCCTCGGATGTGCTCGCCACCAGCGTTGCTTCACGCGCTAGATGCGCGATACCAAGGGCACCGCCATCGGTCGACAGCGCGACTTCCGGCATGTCATCGGGCATGGCGTTTTTCTGGAAACGCTGGACAAACGCCTCTTGCGCCGCGTTGGCCGCCGACCGGCTGTGAAAACGCGCCACCAGTTCGCGCCCGAGTGCGAACTTAATGTCGCGCGGGTTAGCGCCCTCGTCGACCGACTGTTTATAGCCTTCGATGACGTTCAGCGGTTCAAAACTCAGCAGTTCAAAATAACGCCACATCAAATCGTCCGACAACGACATGACCTTGCCAAATATATCGTTCGGTGGCTCATCGATGCCGATGTAATTGTCGAGCGACTTGGACATTTTCTTCACCCCATCGAGCCCCTCGAGTAACGGCATGGTGAGCACCACCTGAGGCTCCTGACCATACTGCGATTGCAGTTGACGCCCCACCAGTAAGTTAAATTTCTGATCGGTGCCGCCCAGCTCCACGTCGGCTTTCAAGGCCACCGAGTCATAGCCTTGAACGAGCGGATAGAGAAACTCATGGATCGAAATAGGCGTGTTGGACTTGTAGCGCTTGGAAAAATCATCGCGCTCAAGCATGCGCGCCACGGTGTGTTTGGCGGTTAGTCGAATCATGTCCGCCGGTGACATGGCATTCATCCAGCGAGAATTAAAGTCGACCACCGTGCGCTCGGGGTCCAGAATCTTGAACACCTGATCTTTATACGTTTGCGCGTTGGCTTGGATCTCGTCTTCGGTGAGCGCCGGGCGTGTTGCGCTCTTACCGGACGGATCACCGATCAACCCGGTAAAGTCGCCGATGAGAAAAATCACCTCATGACCGAGCTCTTGGAACGCGCGCATTTTATTGAGCAAGACAGTGTGCCCAAGATGGAGATCGGGCGCGGTTGGGTCGAAACCCGCTTTGACCCGCAGCGGTTTGCCGCGCGCGAGCTTTTTGCGCAGTTCTTCTTCGACTAGAATCTCGTCGGCACCTCGATCCAGCTCCGCCCACTGTTCGTCTACGTTCAATGTTTAACCTCCGTTATCGATTGCCGTTTATGGCAGTTTTTGCAGTGCAGTGCAACGCCCTGCGGGGAACCGAAACCACCCCTCTTTTATCCCCCGACAGGCACCAATTGTCCGCCGCTCGGTCGGACAATGGGTACCGCGTGAAACGACGAGACTGAGTTGCGAAACAAGCTTTGACTGCAATTTCGCAAGAACAAGCTTTAGTTCTTTGAATTTCATAGATATAAACCCTCAACCACCATTGACTACAGACGGTACGCAAGGTAGTTTACTGTCAGTTTTGAGATGCGAGACCCGCAGCATGCCGCGGAAAAAAAGCCGAATCCTCCACGATTACAAAACGCTGAGTCATCTCGACACCGCGCCCGCTCAACCCCGCACCCATCGTCGCTTGTTCATCATTGGCGCTCTCGTGCCATTACTGGCGGTGACGGCGGCGCTCTGGACCTCGTCCGACGATGTCACCGACGCCTCGATCGCACTTGACTCTGAACTCGCCGACACCACAGACGAAACAACGCAAACGCTCTCTCAGCCGGTGACGTTGCTCGACACCACCGACGACATTACCCAAACGGACGCGCCGACTGCACCAATTATTCTTGCGCTACCCAGCGCTGCACCTAACGCGTTCGATTTTGATGCGCGCGAACCGCAGCACAACCAAATGACCCTGACCATCAAGTCGGGCGATACGCTCGATGAACTGTTTGCTAAACACGATTTGTCTCGTGGCGACTTGGCGCAGATTTTACGTATCAAAGAAGCACGCGAAGTACTCACGGTGTTGCGCCCAGGTGATGCGATTCGGGTAGACCACGACGAGGACGGGCGGGTAAAACAACTCTATCGCTCACTGGATGAAGTCCGCACACTTCAAATCAGTCGCGACGACGAAGCCAAACTTGGTTACACCACACAAATGCTCGAGAAGCCCGTCGAAATTCGCATGCAGCACGCCAAAGGCACGATCGACTCGTCGCTCTTTATTGCGGCGAAAGAGGCGGGTGTGTCCGATACGCTGGTGATGAACTTAGCCGGCATCTTTGCGTGGGACATCGACTTTGTCCTCGATATTCGGCGCGGCGACAGCTTCACCATGGTGTACGAAGAAATCTGGCAGGACGGTGAATTCGTCCGTAACGGCGAAATTTTGGCGGCCGAATTCAATAACAATGGCGACTTGTTTCGCGCCGTACGCTATGCCGATCCCGACGGCGAAACCGGCTATTTCACGCCGGAGGGACTCAACGTCAAAAAAGCGTTCTTACGCGCGCCTATCGCCTTTACCCCACGCGTCACTTCTAACTTCAATCCACGGCGACGTCATCCGGTCCTGAACAAAGTGCGACCGCATCGCGGTGTTGATTATGGCGCCCCACGCGGTACGCCAATCAAAGCCGCGGGCGACGGCAAGGTGATCTTTCGCGGCCGTAAAAACGGCTACGGCAATACCATCATTTTGCAGCACGGTGGCAACATCACCACTTTGTATGCGCACATGTCTAAGTTCAACAAAAACGCTCGCTCCGGCCGGCGTGTAAGACAGGGTCAGACCATCGGATACGTGGGCGCAACGGGCACAGCGACGGGCAATCACCTGCATTACGAATATCGCTTAAACGGCGTGCATCGCAACCCGCGCACAGTGAAGTTGCCGCAAGCGCAACCCATACCCACAAAGTACAAAGCCGATTTTTTGGCTGCGACCAAGCCCTTGATCAATCACCTAAACACGGTGTCCAAAACTCAGCGCCTCGCGGCGATTCAATAGTCGCCACCGTGGCCGATCTTTACGTTGGCACTATTTGCGGCACGAGCCTCGATGGCATTGACGTCGCTCTAGTCGATTTCCCAGACGACGCTACCGCAACGGTTTTGCAATACGACTCAATGCCGCTCGAACCGTCGCTTGCGCGCGCACTTGGGCGCATTGTGTTTGATGGCGCGGACTGCTCGCTCAAAGACTTCGGAACACTCGACCAACGTATCGGCATCGCGATCGCTGACGCCGTCAACACGTTGCTCGAACGCGGCAATTATCGTGCGCGGGATATAGTTGGTATCGGCACGCACGGCATCAATGTGCGACACGCCCCGAACGACCCTCACCCCCATACGCTTCAGATCGGCGACCCCAATCAAATCGCCTATCGTACGGGGATCACAACCGTGGCCGATTTTCGCCGCGCGGATGTGGCCCGCGGTGGTCAAGGTGCGCCACTGGCGCCTGCGTTTCATCAAGCGGTGTTCGCCGCAGACGAACCGCGTGTCGTAATGAATTTAGGCGGCATCGCCAACATCACGGTCCTGATCCCCGGGACACCGCCGATCGGTTTTGATACCGGACCCGCGAATGGACTGCTCGATGCCTGGTTCGTGTCCCACCACGCCGACCGCCAACCGTCAGCCACCTTTGACCGTGATGGGTCGTGGGCGGCCAGCGGCACGGTCGATCCGACGCTGTTACAACGGCTGCTAAACGATGCGTACTTTTTGCAGCCCGCACCGAAAAGCACGGGCAAAGAGTATTTCAATCTGCAGTGGCTCAACGCCGCAATCGGTTCCCAAACGATCGAACCGCGCGATGTTCAGGCAACGCTCGCCGCGCTCACGGCACAATCGGTGTGCGAAGCGATCGAGCGTTACAGCAATGGCGCTCGCTCGGTATTGGTGTGTGGTGGTGGCGCGCACAATACGCACTTAGTGGAGCAGATCGCGTCGATGCTGCAGGGCGCGACGGTCAATACGACAGCGCCATTTGGCGTTGCACCGGACGAAGTCGAAGCCGCGGCCTTTGCGTGGCTGGCCAAGCAGACGCTCGCCAATCATCCGGGCAATCTACCCAGTGTGACGGGTGCAAACCAAAACGCGATACTCGGCGGGGTCTATTCGGTAGGTTAAGGCCCTGATCCCGACACGACACGCTTATGGCATCAACGGGGGGGGTTGCCGTGGCGCAGTCTATCGCCACACTGATCAACGGCGGCCTTCAACGCGATGGCCGAAATAAACCGTATGGGTATTTACACCGCGCCGGTTAGCGTCGCGAGCAGCGCAGCGAGCTCCGATTCCGGTGTGTCGTTGCCGGCGTAAATCAAACCAGTCATCAGCAATAGCGCAATCAGCGCGAACCCGAACTTAACCGTTTTTGATGACTTTTCCATCACGCTTACCTCTTGCTTGGATAACCATTAAGGATCTTGAGCGTGACTATGGCATGCGGCGCCTGAATCAACCCTGAACGACGCCGCAACCAACATTCGGGCAGGCCTCAACTAGCCGCTGCGGTTATCGATCTCGGCGCCGTTGTGCACTAGGCGTGTCGACCAGGGAATCGGGTTTCGAAGGGCAAAGTGCGCCATGCAGGAACCTTCCGCTTCATCGAGCAGCGCCTGAATGTTCTCCGAGGGCTCGGGACTGTCGATCACCACGTGTGTTTCGACCATTTCGCATTCCCCTTTGGTGCGATGACCCAAGTCACGCATCGTGCCGAGGTTGGTCATAAACCGAACGCGCTGCTCAAGACGCAGCGACGTAACTTCAATTTTGCGCGCCGTCAGAATGTCGGTCAGGTGGGTCATCAAGCAAAACCCAATGCCCGCCGTGAAAAACGCCAGCGGCGGTGGTGCCGCGTCGTCGCCCACCGGTGGCTGCTCATCACAATAAAGCGTGACCGGGCTGAAGCCGGGAATGTTCACCTGCACGGTGCCGGTTTTCTGCTGCTTGTTGTGTGCTTCCGCCACAAGGTTCACTTCGAAACGCAGCGGCTCGGGCGGTCGGTTCTTCTTAAAAGGCCCCGCTTCGAATTCGCTGGGTTGCGGGGTCTCGGCCGCCTTTTCGCCGACCAAATACGGTTCGTTGTGAAATGTCATGCTGTTACCCTTTGTCGTTTATGTGTTTGTGGCCTTACCGCCGTCACGCACGATTCGCCGCGGCGACCGCCTAAAGGCGCGTTATTTAGCGCCCCACCCGATACGCGGGCATCGATGCCGCCGCCGTGACCGGCGCCGTACAGTGCGTTCGCTTTGTGCGCTCTAACCGCGTGCTCAGTGTGCGCTCACCGAGGCGATCCAGGCTTCAAGCTGCCGACGCGTTGGTGTCTGCTCAATGCGGCTTTCTTTTTCGTTCAGGTTTTGCAGCTTGTGCGCCACCGACTCAGCGTTGCGACTCGCCAGATCTTGGGTCGACAGGATGCCGGCGTAGACTAAAAATTCCGCCGTCTCTGGACTCATACCATCGAGACTGAGCAGGTCTGCCATGCGCGCCCATTTGTTCACCACGAAATCCTCAAGCTGCAGCGCATCGGCCAGCGCCTCGCGCGCTTGTTTGGTGTCCGTGCGCGAGCGCAAGTCATCAATACCGGTAATGCCCTGCGCCGCCAGCAGTTTGATCTGTTTGGTCTCTAAGCCGACCAACTCGGCAAGATCGCCCACATCCTCCGCTTGATCTGACAAGGATGTCGATTGATGATCATCGAGCGCATCCGACGATGGCGAGGATGCTGCGACCGAACGTTCGAGCCAGCGTCCCAGCCGTATACCGATCAGCACACCCAATACAAGCGCCAACGCGAGCCAGAGAAAGGGTTGCTCGGCGATAAGACGCTGAAATTCAGATACAGTCATGATGAGTTTGTCGCGATAAAAAACGAGAGTGTACCGTCATCACGCGCGCAGTTCAGCCGCCACGCGCTAGCGGAATGTAAACCGCACACCCAGTGCCGGCAGCCGGGTCGACTCCTCGCGCAACGCAGCTTGCGTCAAGGGGTGCCTTTCCAACCAACCATTTGGCAGTTCGAGGTGCAGATTCGCCGCATTGGCGGACGCGGTTAACCGCGGCAGCTCGCCGGCATTGCGTCCGCGCACCATCGCCGTGGCGACACGAAAAATAGCCAGGAGGCGGGGCAATCGTTCGCGCCAGGGCGATAATTCTGGCAGTGGCGGTAGCGCTGGAACACGTCCTCGGTGCCCTTCTACCAACCAGGCCAGACGCTGCTGACCCTCGCGAGAAAAACCCGGCAAGTCGGCGTTGCGAATCACATACGCACCGTGTCGATGATAGTGAGAGTGGGCAATACCCAAGCCGATTTCATGGAGTCGCGAGCTCCAGTGCAGCAACCGTCGCGATTTGCCGCGTGGCAATTGCCAAGCATCGCGCACCTGACTGAGCAGCGTATGTGACACATCGTCCAGTCGTCGCGACTGAATCTTATCGGCATCGTACATCCGCGCTAGAAGTTTTACGCTGCGCTCGCGCGCGTCTTCACCTGACCAATGTCCAATGGTGTCGTACAGCAATCCCTCGCGCAACGCGTAGTCGGCCACGTAAAGCGTGTCGATAGACAGTGTCTTGAACACCCGCTCGAGCACCACCAGTCCGCCGGCAAACACCGGGCGCCGTTTATCACTCAGATCAAGATCCACAAACTCGTCGATATGATTGAGAGACCGCACCTCATTGACGAGCTCTTTGAGCGCTTTACGTCGAATACCCAGCTGCGCATCGTCGCGTTGCTGAAGCAAGCGCCCGATGGTGCGAATCGTGCCCGAGCTGCCATACACCTCGCGCCAACCGATGTCGCGCAACGGTCCCTTGATCGGGTTCATTTCAAACTCGACGGCTAGCCGCGCCGCCTGCCAGGCGTCGCGCGAAATCTTACCTTCCGGGAAGAAGGTTTTACTGATGCCCACACAACCCATAAACAGACTGTACAGGCGCTCGGGCTTAAAGCGCCGCCCGATAATAAACTCTGTGCTGCCACCACCAATGTCGAGCACAAGACGGCGTTTTTTTGTTGGCGGAATGGCATGCGCCACGCCCAGATACACCAAGCGCGCTTCTTCGAGGCCGGAAATGATCTCAATGGGATGTCCGAGTGCCGCTTCGGCGCGGGCGATGAACATTTCGCTGTCTCGCGCTCGGCGCAAAGTATTGGTACCGGCTACCGCCACATCATTGGGGTGAAAGGTGTTGATCCGCTCACCGAACCGGGCGAGGCATTCGAGCGCCCGCTGCTGCACATCCGGTGACAGATTCAACTTCTCATCAAGGCCCTCAGCCAAACGTACCATTTCACGCAGCCGGTCCAACAAGATGAGATGCCCGTCTTCGTATCGGGCAATGACCATGTGAAAGCTATTGGAGCCAAGGTCGACGGCCGCGAGAACGCGTGGACCGTGATCTCGCACCGACGAAGACATCGGTTTAGCGCGTACCGCGCAAGGTCAGGCGGAGAACGACGAACCGCACCCGCAGGTCGTGGTGGCGTTGGGGTTGCGGATAATGAATTGCGCGCCGCGAATGTCTTCCTGATAATCGATTTCAGCGCCCATGAGGTATTGAATGCTCATCGGATCGACCAGCAACGTAACGCCATCGTTTTCGACTTTGGCGTCACCGTCCTCTTCGTTTTCATCGAAGGTAAACCCGTACTGGAATCCGGAGCAGCCACCGCCGGTGATGTACACGCGCAGCTTGAGCGACGGATTCTGCTCCTCCGCGATGAGCTCGCCGACCTTGGCCGCGGCGGCATCGGTAAACACCAGCGGATCGGGCGCGCCGACCGGCGCCGGGTTGGGGGTGTTGGATTCCATGTTGGTGTCACTCATCGTACGTGTTCCGCTGGCTCTGATTGATGTTATGCGCCTGTATATCGACCATCTTAAACCCAAAAGGGTTCAAATGCTCATCGTCGCGGCTATCGCATCGCCGCCACCTGTTTGGGCGCTGCGTCGACTCAGGCCGACTTGCTGCCCGGCACCTGCACCAGCTCTTCGTCGTCCACATTGACCGTGGTCGGGTTGACAATCGCCGGCTGGCCCGCTGGCTCGTGTATCAGTTTACCATTGATTTCGGCCCCAATAGCCATTTCGATCAGGTTGTAAAATACGTTGCCGATCACGCGCGCGTTGGCACCAAGCTCAACACGCTCTTTGGCAGACACGTCACCTTTGACGGTGCCATCGAGAATCACCTGCGGCACACTGACGGCGCCCTCGACCACCCCATTCTCACTGATTCGCAGTACTGAGTTGGACTCGAGTTCGGCCTGAATATTGCCTTTGATGTAGCCATCAATGTGCAAGCCACCACGAAACTCCATATCGCCATTCACGCGCGTGCTCGAACCGATAAAGGTATCGATCTCGGTGGTGGGCTTTGGGGGCTTGGGCTTACGCTTGTCTTTTTTCCTGCCTAACATACCGTTCTCCTAAGAGCTCTTGACCGACCAGTCAAAGCTTTGCTTGATAACGTCCGCAACGCGACCTTTCGGACTGACCTCAACATTGACTCGCTGCGGCACAAACCCGTCCGGCAGCACCAGCTGACGGTCGAAGTTTTGGAAGTAGCGAAACGAAAAACCTAAGTCATCGGCTTCTTCACCGTTGATTAAATCGGCAACGTTGTAACTCGTTTGGGCGCCGTCGCGGGCGCCTTCAATAGACATAGTGACCGTGCCACTCACACGGCGATCGTGTTTCGCAGCCGCCTGTACTAACACCAGGCGCATGCGAAATTGGCTGTCCGCACCCGCTGGTGTAAGTCGAAATTCCTGAATGCGCAAACCTCGCTTGCCTTCTTCAGGGGCCATAATACTGCGATAGAACGCCAACTCCTGCTTTTGCTTCTGCACATCAGCCTGCAGATCGCCGAGCATGGACTCCACGTTCTCATGGGCTTCGTCGTCTATCTTCTTGGCCGTTTCTAGCAGGGCGATTTGTTCACGCAACTGACCATTCGACTGACTCAGTTCGTCAAGCTGCCGGCGCAGCTCGGCTTCAGTGGTTTTCGCCTCTCGACTGTCGTACCCGCCTCGGTAGCGACCGTACTCATACATGAGATACGAAGCGCCGACCGCCATCAATACCGCCACGCCCCAAATCACGCCGGCGCGCAGGGGCTGGTGTTGTTTGACAACGAGTTTGGGTGAGGCCATCGAACACGCTTCTTTATGTATAGCGGGTCGACCATGTTACTGAACTTAACCACCAAAATAAAAGCCAAACCCTTGCCCTTTCTGGCAAAATGGGACTTAGGCCACAGTTTTGGGGCGTCGATTTCCGGCCTCGGTGCCGAGCGCGGCAGAAGGACCACACATGCTCTGGGTGAAAGCATTTCATATCATTTTTGTGGTGAGTTGGTTCGCCGCGTTGCTCTATTTGCCACGGTTGTTTGTGTATCATGCGGATACACTGGACCAGGCCGGCCATGATCGGTTCGTGATCATGGAGCGTAAGTTATTCATTTTGATGACAATTGCGGGCATTGGGGCAACGGTATTTGGGCTCTGGACGCTCATGCTGGTACCCACCTATCTTCACTCCCGCTGGATGCAACTCAAGCTCGCGCTCTTTCTTTTGCTCGTCGCATACCACGTCTACTGTTTTGTGCTCAAAGGGCGCTTTGCCCGGCGTGAAAACACCTACAGCCATCGCTTCTACCGACTGTTTAACGAGGCGCCCGCTCTGTTGCTCATCGCGATCGTCATTTTGGTGGTGGTCAAACCCTTCTAGCGCAATCGCTCGATCGACCCCCTGTGACAAAGACGCACGACACAGAGCGCCGCACGGCTCGGCGTCTACCGGCCTTACAGGGTATCAAGCAAGATTGGATTGGGAGTGGGTGTCGACGTCGCGAAAGGGGTCAAGTTCGCGCAGCGCACGCTTATAGATGTTGCGCTTAAAGTAGATCACATGGTTGATCGGATACCAGTACGTCACCCAGCGCCACTGATCAAACTCCGGTTCGTCAAACAGATCGAAGCGAAACGCGGTGTCGGGCACTTTGAGCTGAAGTAGATACCACAACTGCTTTTGTCCAATGCACTTGTTTTCAACATTACGACGCTGGTAGCGCTCGGGCAATTTGTAGCGTAACCATCGACGAGTGCTGCCTAACAACACCACTTGATCTGGCTCAAGACCCACCTCCTCTTGGAGTTCGCGGTACATCGCGTCGATGGGTTTTTCGCCCGGGTTGATCCCGCCCTGTGGAAACTGCCAGCCGGACTGCCCCGACCGACGCCCCCAAAACACGCGACCGTCTTCGCCGCAGATCACCATGCCAACGTTGGCACGAAATCCGTCTTTGTCGATGCCGTGAATCACGGGTGAATCGGATAGAGACATGGAAGGCGTAAGCGCAAAAAGAATGCGACGAGCTTTACTGTTTATCGTTACGCTGTCAACCGACGGCCGCACAAATCCCTTTTGATACCTTCTGTTAGCCGTCGCTCACCACCCCCACGCCTCCGGCCTTATGGTAAAAAGGCGATGGTATGGGAGCCGATCCAAACCAGTGCCTGCGGTCCTTCCGGCACATCTCCTCCATGCACTCGAACACGCACCTCTTCCCCACCCGACAGGACAGCTTTGGCGATGCTTTGATGGCCGTGGTACCACACATCCCGCACCTGGGCTTGTGCCGAGGCGAGGTGTCCGGCGCCGGCATTCATCGGCACAAGACTCAGCTGCTCTGGGCGAACCAACACGTTGACGTGTGTGTTCTCGCTGGCCGGTGCAGTCAACAGCGGCAGGTCACCAATGGCGGTCTGGGCCACATTGCCCGCGCGCAAACGTCCCTCGAGCACCGCACAATCACCCAGTGTTCTCGCCACGTCGATCGACGTCGGCTGTTCAAACAGTCGCGCGGGCGCGTCCCATTGCGCAATACGACCGGCATTCATCACGCCGAGCACGTCCGCCGCCTGCAGTGCTTCGCGAGGATCGTGCGTCACCCACAGTGCGGTGGTGCCACTGGCGCGCAGTATCTGACCAACGTCGTGCACGAGCCGGTAACGCAGTGCGCGGTCCAAACTGGCAAAGGGTTCATCGAGCAACAGCAATCGCGGCTGCGGCGCCAGTGCACGCGCCAACGCCGCGCGCTGCTGCTGGCCGCCGGAAAGCTGGTGAGGGAACCGCTCGCCGAGCGTGCTGAGCCCCACCCACTCGAGCACCTCGCTGACACGCTTCGCCGCGGCGGCTTTTGTGTGCGTGTGAAGGCCGAACGCCACGTTTTGCGCGATCGACAAATGGGGAAACAGCGCGTGATCTTGAAACACCATCCCAACCTGTCGGGCATGTGGTGCTAACTGTGAGTGGACGGTAGCGACGGTCTCGCCATTGAGCTCAATGTGACCGGCGTCGAGCGTTTCGAATCCGGCAACGCAGCGAAGCAACGTGGTCTTGCCACAACCACTTGCGCCGAGCAGGCACGCAATGTGTCCGGCAGTTAACGACAAACTCACGTCATCCAGCACATTGCGATCGCCCAAGCGTCGCGACAAATTATGAATCGTAAGCTGCATAGGATACGTTTTTAGTGAGCACCATAACCGGTAAAAGTCCGACCACAACAATCAATAAGGCAGCCGGTGCCGCCTCTGCCCACTGTGCTTCGGCAGTGCGTTCAAACACGCGCACCGCGAGCGTGTCCCAACCGAAAGGTCGGGTCATTAAGGTGATGGGCATTTCTTTCAGCACGTCGACAAACACCAACAGCATGGCGGCGAGTCCACTCGAACGCAATAACGGTCGATGGACAAACCATAACAAACCAACCCCATCGCGCCCCAGCTGACGACTCGCGTCATCGAGTGACGGCGGCACGCGCAAAAAACCGTTCTCCAACGCACTCAATGCCACCGCAGTAAAACGGACAAGATACGCCAGAAACGTCACTACTAGTCCCGCACCAAATACAGATCGAATGACCGGCGACTCGCCGAGTACACCCGTTACGGCATCGCCCGTTTTCGTGACGGCAATAAACAGGCCCACAGCGAGTATGGTGCCCGGCAACGCATAGCCTAGACCCGCAATACGCGTCGCTAGCCGCGTCACGATATTCGGGTGTCGGCGTTGAGCGAACGACAACATAAACGCGGCCGCAACAATACACACCGCACTCGCGCCGCCCAGCACGAGACTACTGCGGATGAGCGACCAATAATTACTGCCCCACTCGCCAATGCCGTCGCCGAACGACCAAACAATAAGCTGCACAAACGGCACCAGCACGCCCGCCAGCACCAGCAATCCTAAAAAGGCAATGGCGCCCAATGCGCGACCTCGCGTGAGTGGAAATCGGGTCGGCGCCCCAAACGGCGTGGTCCGTCTTCGTCGCACCGCAAAGAAGCGCTCGATGACAACCAGCACCGCCACAATAATCAAAAGGAGGCTGGCCAGTCGCAGCGCCCCCTGCAATGAAAACAAACCGAACCACGTTTTATAAATGGCGGTGGTAAACGTGTCGTAATTAAACACCGATACGGCGCCAAAATCGGCCAACGTCTCCATCGCCACGAGCATCGCGCCGGCTGCAATCCACGGCAATGACAGCGGTAGCACCGCCCGACGAAAAGCCTGCATCGGCGGCACCCCGCAGCTCGACGCCACCTCAAAGGCCCGACGACCCTGGCTGGCAAAGCCGGCTCTCGCCAACATGTACACATAGGGATAAAGCGCGAGCGTCAGCACAAACACCACGCTCGGTAGCGTACCGACCCGACCCGCGAGCGAGACGCCAAACTGTTCGCGCACCATCGTTTGAATGGGGCCAGTAAAGTCGAATAGGCCAAGATAAATAAACGCGAGAACGTAGCCTGGAAACGACAACGGCAAAAGCAGCAGGACCTGCAGAACCCGACGCCCGGCAAATTCACAAAATTCGATCAAGGCCGCCGCGGCCGTGCCCAACACCGAAGACGCGACGACTACCAGCACCAGCAAAGAGAGTGTGTTGGGAATCACGCGCGGCAGCACGTAACGCGACAGGTGCTCGGCGTCATCGGGTGCAGTCCCCCAGAGTCCGCCCAATACCACGATCAGCATGGCGACCGTGGGCAGCGCGAAAAGAAAGGCCAGAAACGACCAGCGGCGCCGCCCGGTGAAGGACGACGCCGCCTGTGCAGAACTGCTGAGCATACGCAGAGTATGCCAGAGGTCGATCGGTTTAGTTATAGCCCACGCGGTCCATCAGCTTCACGGCCGCGGTTTGCAGCTCGCCGGCCTGGCCAACATTAATCAGCTGCGGTTTGAAGGTTCCCCACTGCGCTACCAAATCCGATACTTTGGTCGACGGCAGCAGCGGATACTCGATGTTGACGCCAGCAAACTGCTGTTGGGCATCACCCGTCGCCAGCCATTCGATCAGGCGCGTGGCCGCCTCGACGTTACCACTGCTTTTTGTAACGCCCGCACCGGAAATATTGACGTGCACACCGTCGGTCGACTGGTTCGCAAAGAAAATCTTCACCGGATAGTTTGGATCCTTATCCACAAGACGACCGAGGTAGTAGGAGTTGACGATGCCCACATCACACTGCCCCGCCGCAATCGCTTCGATTACTTTGGTGTCGCTACTAAACACCGGTGCCGCTAAGTTCTCGACCCAACCACGTACCACTTTCTCGGTCTCAGCTTCGCCGTAGTTGGCGATCATCATGGCGACCAACGACTGGTTGTACACCTTTTTCGATGTGCGTAAACACAGTTTTCCTTGCCACTCCTCGTCAGCCAACGCGGCATACGTGCTCAGCGTCTGGCATGCGCTTTCCGTGCGCGCACGCACGATCGTGTATCACCCCGACCGTGTCGATGCCGAGACGCTGAGCACGTATGCCGCGTTGGCTGACGAGGAGTGGCAAGGAAAACTGTGTTTACGCACATCGAAAAAGGTGTACAACCAGTCGTTGGTCGCCATGATGATCGCCAACTACGGCGAAGCTGAGACCGAGAA
>JBCCHD010000065.1 GCA_039028935.1 Pseudomonadota bacterium
CACCGAATTGCAGCCATGCGCAATATTGGCGAATGGCCCGCCGTGCATGAACGCCGGATTATTTTCGAGCGTTTGAACCATGTTCGGCTGGAAAGCGTCGCGCAGTAGGGCGGTCATCGCACCTTGAGCGCCGAGCTCGGAGACCCGAACAGGCTCTTTGTCTCGGTTATAGCCAATGATGATATTGCCGATACGCGTTTGCAGATCATCGAGACTCGTGGCTAGGCAAAAGCACGCCATCACCTCGGAGGCCACCGTGATGTCAAACCCATTCTCGCGCGGTATGCCGTTCGTCGGGCCGCCCAGTCCGATGGTGATATGACGCAGAGCGCGATCGTTCATATCGACCACGCGCTTCCATGTGACACGGCGCTGGTCGATATTGAGTTTGTTATCCCAATACATGTGATTGTCGATCATCGCCGACAACAGATTGTGAGCGGCACCAATGGCGTGGAAGTCACCGGTGAAATGCAGGTTGATGTCGGTCATCGGCACCACTTGGGCGTAGCCACCGCCGGCCGCACCGCCTTTCATGCCGAAGCACGGCCCCAGGCTGGGTTCGCGCAGACACACCATCGCGTTTTTGCCAATGTGATTCAAGCCGTCACCCAGTCCGACAGTGGTGGTGGTTTTGCCTTCCCCAGCGGGCGTCGGAGAGATAGCCGTCACTAAGATAAGTTTGCCGTTTGATTTGCCCTCAAGTGATTCGAGAAATTCGTAGTTGAGCTTGGCTTTATCGTGACCATACGGAATAAGCGACTCGGGTTTGATGCCGAGCTTCTCACCGATTTTGGTGATGGGCTCCATGGAGGCATCCTGGGCGATTTCGAGGTCTGAACGGACTGTAGTCATGGCGCACCTGTTCGTTTGTTTTGGCGGTTTTTGAACATTTGAGTCATTGGCGCCCAGCGTGCTGCGCTGCAACTCAAAAAGCTAGAATAAGTCATTGTAACAACTAAACTTTCAGCGACAATACCGAGTGGCGGATATGGGTGAATAGAGGTCGTATTCGACCGCCCAACGGGCGATTGTGTCGCCTCAGTGACAGGCGTCTCAAGCTCGGCTGGAGGGGCGATCCGTCAGTCGGACTCAGGGGTCCAGCGACGAAGGTTCAACAGCATGTCCGCGCGCACTTGGCGCGTTGCATCCGGTTGATTGCCCAAGGTACCGTCATAAAAATCTTCATCACGCATATCAAAGGCATGATCGGTGTCGACATACGTGGTTGCGCTCACCGGGCGCTGTTGCGCGCGCTGCCTGTCGATAACACGCTCGCACGCGGCATTGGAGACGATGCTGTCGCGATCGGCGAAGATAAAGTGCGTTGGAAAAGACTGTGGCCAGCCGTGTCGACCTACCGATGGGAATTCACAAAATGGATAGAAGAAAGTCGCGCTTAATACACCCTCTAGCGGTGCGGGCAGCGCGTCACGCAAGTTGGGCGGTCGCTGTTGCTTGCCCGCGTAGTAAAAGGCATCCATGAGTGACCAGCCGCCATGCGACCACCCGATCAGATGAAGGCGATTTGGGTCAACGAACGGCAGCCGTCGCACGGCATCCAGCGACACCATCACATCGCCGGCGCGCTCGTTACCCCACAGTATCTTGCCGGCACAGACGTCACGCCAATGCACGTCCCGAGGTGTCATGCTCTCTACCAAAACGACCGCGTAACCGGCTTCTTTGAATACATTGGCCCAGTCTCTGGCGCCCAGCAGCGTGCCTGAGCAACCGTGATACCCAACCACCGTCGCAAACGGCGGCGTGCCATCTGGCACAAACACCTCGTAATGTGGCGCTAACATCCGCTCCAGCGCGTCGGAACTTTGACGGGATAGGTGCCAGCCCTGTATCCACCCGTACACACCAACCCCGACGATGAATACGACAAGGAGTAGACTCAGCAATATTTTTTTGAACAAGGATAGTCTCCGAAGTGCTTGTGGCGATCGCCCCAGGATTACGTGCGTTGGAATAGTATGCTCTTAGCCGGACCAGTATAGGGCAGAAGGGGTGGGCTCTGCATTGCATCCATTGGGTTGGACGATTACTGTTTGGCTATGAACACACGATCAGCCATAAACAAACACATGAAACGGAGCGGGACGTCGCTTGTCTGCGGGGCGTGGCTACTGATTTTGAGCGCGCCGACGATGGCGGACGTTATCGAGATCGGTCCGTCCCAAGCTGGACCGGATTGCGTCGAGGAATTCGAGCAGATTGCCAATCAGCTTCAGCCTGGCGACACACTGGTGTTGAGAGGTGGTCGCTATGAGCAGAGCTGCCGTCGCGCTCTGTCGATTCAAGGAACGGCCGCGAAACCGATCATGATTCGGGCCAAAGCCGGCGAGACCCCTGTTCTTACTCGGCCAGCCGACAATCTCACCACGGAAAACAATTTGGAGCTCCTCGACGCGCGGCACCTGACAATCAGTGGGATCGAATTTGAAGGCGGCAGCATCGGCGTGCGGCTGATGGGGCAGACTTCTCACTTCACGCTGAACCGAGCCGTCATTCGAGGTACGGGCATCAATGCGCTGGCGGCAAACAACGGCGATTCAACGCATTTGGTGTTGACCCACAATGTGATCAGTCAAACCGGGCTGGCTCCGGGTGCTGGCGAGGGTGAGGGGTTTTATCTGGGCTGTCATAACGGCAGCTGTCGCGTCACCGGAAGCCGAATCGCCTACAACTCTTTTAGCGATCTGAATGCTGAGGGCGAAGGCGGTAACGAGGCCGTGGAGCTCAAACCGGGATCGGGTGGCAATACGATCGCACACAATCGCGTGCAGGGGACGTCATCCAGCCTGGCGTTTCCATGCTTCACTTTGTATGGGGGCGGTGAGCAACCTAACATTGTTGAACACAATCAGTTGGAGCGCTGCCCGGTTGGTGTGTTTGCGACGCGCGATGTCATCGTTCGGCACAATGAGATTATCAATCCGACACGCTACGGCATCGAAATTGGTCGACATGTCACCGTGGGCCAACCCATTAACGTCGATTTGCGTGCCAATACTGTCCGTTCGACAAATTCTGCAACCTGCCTGCGACTCAAGCTGTGGGGTGCCAACGCCATTCGCATTCGCGACAACCGATTGTTCTGCCGCGAGGGGCGCGCGATCCATGGTGATTGGGTGCATAACGCCACATTTGAACAAAACGCCGTGAGCGGGCGATTGTTGGGGGTGCCATTGAGGCGGTCCGGAATACGCACCCTTGACCGGTCGAAAGATGGCGTGATCGATATTATAAGCGACGCTTATTAAGGGCCACGATGACCGGGTATCGGCAGTGCCGCGAAAGACGGCGCCTCGTTGATCCACTGTTTGGAAAATAGTGCTCGACCTAACCCTGCATAACAGGCACCATTTCGTTGGCTTTTTAGGTGCCGAATGATGACTGAGAATACCGACACATCCCCACCCCATGACGATCGCGTGTTGGTCGTGATAGGGGGTTCACACTGTGGTGTACAAAGCGCCTTCGCGGCCCGTCGCGCCGGGTTTTTAGGACGTATCGTTGTGCTCAGTGACGAGACACACGCACCGTATCATCGGCCACCTTTGTCGAAAGATTTGATGCTCGGCGTGAAGGGTCCAGAACAGATTCAGTTGCGGCCACCCACGGCATACGAAAAGTCGGCAATTGAACTGATCGGTCAACAACGTGTGGTGCGTATCGACCGCGACCGCAACCAAGTGGTTACCGCAGGTGGTGATGTTTTCGACTACTCGGCCCTTTTGCTGGCCACCGGCGCGCGGCCTCGTGTTCTACCGATCGACGGCCAGGATTTGGCAGGTGTGCATTACCTACGCTCCATGGACGACGCGCTGGCGATCCAACAGGCACACGCTTCCGGGAAAAATGTGGTGGTGATTGGTGGCGGCTACATTGGCCTAGAAGCTGCGGCGAGCTTGCGCAAAAACGGTTGTCGAGTGACCGTGATCGAAGCGATGGATCGCGTTTTGGCTCGTGTCGCGAGCGCGCCATTGTCAGAGTTTTACGCTCATTTACATCAACAAGAAGGTGTTGTGATTCGTACCGGCGAAACGGTGGCACACATTGCAGGCGCGCAACAGGTGGAGCACGTTGTGCTCGGAAATGGCGAGCGGCTGAGTTGTGATTTGGTCGTAGTTGGCATTGGTGTGGTGCCCAACACCGAGCTTGCTGCCGAAGCGGGCCTGACCGTTAACGATGGCATTGTCGTGAATCCATTCGGCGCCACCGACGACCCCGCGATTTTGGCGGCCGGCGATTGTGCGCGCGGTCCGCATGCACTTTATGCTGAACCGGTACGAATCGAGTCGGTACAAAATGCCAATGACCAAGGTAAAGCAGCGGTAATGGCATGGTTGGGTCAGCCCTCGCCGTACGCGGCTTTACCGTGGTTTTGGTCCGATCAATACGACGTTAAGCTGCAAATTGCTGGCGTGTTCGACACCAGTGTCGATCAAACGATCCGACGCCAGCTGCCCGATGCCGAGCGCGCCTTTGCGCTGTGTCACCTTGTGCAAGGGCGACTCAGCGCCGTCGAAGCCGTTAATCAGCCACGGGATTTCCTTGGTGCTAAGACGCTCATTGCCCAGGGCGCTAAAATGGATGTTGCCGCACTCGAAGACGCCACTGTGCCGATCGGCGACTGCGTGATTGGCGACTGACGGTACGCGTACATCGCCTAGTTTTGGCGGTCCGATAAGCGGATCGAACGTGAATAAACATAAGGAAACACTATGACCATACGTTTTGATGAGCGTGTTGCAATTGTGACGGGCGCTGGAGGCGGTCTCGGGCGCGCACACGCATTGGCGCTGGCAGCGCGCGGTGCGCGCGTGGTGGTCAACGATCTTGGCGGAGCCCGTGACGGCACAGGCCAGTCGTCGGATGCGGCCGCGAGCGTGACCGATGAAATTATCCAATCCGGTGGAACGGCGATGGCAAACGGTGCCAACGTGACGCGACCTGACGAGGTTGAGGCCATGGTGGCCGAGGCGATCGAACGTTGGGGGCGAGTGGATATCTTGATCAACAATGCGGGCATTTTGCGCGATAAGACCTTCGCAAAAATGTCTCTGGATGATTTTCGACTTGTGTTGGATGTACACCTCATGGGCAGCGCGATATGTTCCAAGGCGGTTTGGGAGACGATGCGTGCGCAGCAGTATGGTCGTATCGTCATGACGACATCATCCAGTGGCCTGTATGGAAATTTTGGCCAGAGTAATTACGGTGCGGCCAAGATGGGACTGGTGGGGCTGATGAATACGCTGGTTCTGGAAGGTAAGAAATACGATATTCGAGTCAACACGCTGGCGCCGACCGCCGCAACGCGAATGACCGAGGACATTATTCCCGATCCCGCGCTGCTCGAGTTACTCACGCCGCAGTCTGTCGCTGCCGGGTGTTTGGCCTTGTGTCATGATGAGGCGCCCAACCGCACCATTTTGTGTGCCGGTGCTGGCGGTTACGCGGTGAGTCGTATTGTGGAAACACCGGGCATTCATCTTACCGAGGCGCAGCAAACGCCTGACCAGGTGGTGCAACATTGGGACGAGATCACCAACGATGATGGGCAACAAGAGTTGGCGTTTGGGGGCAAACAGACAGAGAAGTTTTTGCTGCGTGCGGCCAAGGCGTTACACCACAAAGACTCCTAACGCGTGCTCGATCATACCGAAATAACGCGGTGACTCGTTTGGCGGTTGTCTGGCGTCCGTCGTTCTAAACCGATTTAGCGTCGACGTTGGCCGCCCGCGAGAGCCTAAGGCATAAGGGATAATTTAGTCCGCACAGGCGGCGTCAATGTGTGCCAGCTCGTCGTCACACAGCGCGACCGCGTTTATCGCACCAAGGCAGTCTATGAGTTGTTCAGGCCGGCTCGCGCCAATTATAGCGCTGGTGACGCGGGGATGGCGCCACACCCACGTCAACGCCATTTGGGCCAACGACTGGCCGCGAGCAGCCGCCAATTCGTGCAGGGCGCGAATCTGCTTCAGTCGCGTTTCGGTAAGATCGTCGGCCGATAAAAATTCGCCGCTGAGCGCCCGGCTGTCGCGTGGGAGGGTATCGAGATAGCGGTTGGTCAGTAATCCTTGTGCAAGCGGTGAGTACACCACAGCCCCAACCCCGGCGTGGTGAAGCGCATCGAGCAGTCCGTCTTTCTCCGCCGCGCGGTCAAACAGGGAGTAGCGGGGTTGATGAACCAGGCAGGGAACTCCCGCATCGCTTAGCAGTGACAGAGAGCGCTGCGTTTCAGTCAGAGGATAGTTTGAAATGCCAATATAAAGCGCCTTGCCCTGGTGAACGGCGCTTGCAAGCGCGCCCATGGTTTCTTCGAGCGGTGTTGAAGGGTCGAATCGATGCGAATAAAAAATATCGACATAGTCGATACCCAGCCTCTGCAACGACTGATCGAGGCTACTGAGTAAATACTTTCGGCTTCCACCGTCGCCATACGGGCCCGGCCACATGCCGTAGCCGGCTTTTGTCGAAACCACTAACTCATCGCGATGGGATTGAAACTGAGTGTTTAGGATACGACCAAAAATGCGCTCCGCGGAGCCGGGCGGTGGGCCGTAATTGTTCGCCAAATCAAAATGCACCACGCCCCGATCAAAGGCGATGGTGCATAACTTCTCGACAGTCGAGGGGTCGGCATGTTGTCCGAAATTCTGCCAAAGGCCAAGCGATAGTGTGGGTAGATCGAGCCCGGAGTGGCCGGCTCGTCGAAAAGTCATTCCTTCGTATCGGTGATCATTGGGACGGTAGTCCATCTCACTTTCCTAACCATGGTGGGCACACGATGGTAACAGCCCGATCAGCGGTAGGAGATAAAAAAACGCGGCAAGTCGTGAGACTTGCCGCGTAGCGTAAACGGGCTGAGCCGCTAGCTGCTAGCCACTGTAGGGCAGGGCGGAGTGGTGTACGTTGATGCGCAGATTACCGTCTGCATCACGCATGTAACCGAAGGTGAACTCCACTTTGGTTTCTTCCGTGCTGCCGACCGGTGTGAAATAGTAGTTGCCCATGGCAACCGCCGAGTCTGCGTCGGTGATGATCTGCTGCTCACCAAACCGGACTTTTGACCAGGGCTTAATGGCAAATCCCTTGTCTTCGGCGATTTCACCTCCGACGAAGTAAGACAAAGCGCCGCCAAAGGTCTCTCGGAACTGCACGTCTGCCGCAAGTGTCGGCTTGAACAGCACCTCTGACTGGCCGTACGCATAGAGGTCCTTAATGTGTTGACTGGCGCGCGAGGCGTAGTCACCTTTCGCTTGATACACATCTCCAATGGCGACAATGCCATCGCCCCACGCTTTTTGCGCGGCCAACACGTCCGCTTTGGTGATGGACTGCATCGCCGCTTTCGTGGTGTTTGAAGTGTCCAGATTAGAGCAACCCGCTACGGTGAGGCCAGTCAGGCTTGCTAATACCGCAGTGATTATGCCGGTTCGTAATCGACTAACTCTTGAGTACGTGAAGTGCTGGATCATGTTCGACTCCCTCTCGGTTTTATTAAATGGCAAATTAAAATTTAGATGGTCGCGGGCGCGTCCCGCAATACACGAATGATGCAAGCGGGAGGATGAATATGACCTGTCGCGAATATGAACGCAAAATGAATAATCTCTTGCTTGACTGTGATTGTGTCTGGGTGCCGTGATAGCCTCCTGGCATGACGTATAGAACAAAAATTGGTCTGGTTGTGGCGTTCGCTGCCTTTGCCGTTTTGTTGGCCGCCGGGATGGCGGTGTGGTCGGTAAATGCAACATCCAAGCATATTCGTCAGGCTAATCTCGCCCACGACCTGCTTGACGAGCACCTTCAGCTTTCGGTGCATGCGTATCGGCTTTTTAAGCAATTGACTGATGAGATTTTGCTGGGAAGCGGTGCCAACCAGAGTGTGGTGCGCAACAAGCGCGAAGCGATCGCCTGGTCGCTGACCGAGATTCGACGGCTGGAGCTTGAACAGCGCGAAACCATGGGAGCGGACTTTGCACCGGGTGCCGTCGAAGACACAGACGATCTTGAACAGGCGATAGAGCTGATCATTCGTGACTTTCGCACGGCCACGCAATTACCGCCCGGTCCGCAGCGCTCGAAACGGGTTAATGCGGTACTGGAAGAGCGGATTGACGTGGGTTTTCGTGATCGAGTGAACGCCGCGTTGGAGCGTCAACGATCGGTCGTCGAGCGAATGAATGTTCGAATTCAGCGTGTGCATGCTCAGTCCGTGGGGATAGCGGTTGGTCTGGTCATGGCGACGTTACTGGCGGGTCTTGCCATGGGATGGCTACTGATGCGCGGTATCGCCGTACCCCTCGATACATTGCGTCGGGCGGCAAAAACGTGGTCCTCGGGTGAATTCAATCACCGTATCGGCCTGAGCAGCGATCCCGAATTCGACCGAATTACCAGTACCTTTAATTCGATGGCCGAACACCTCGCTGAGTTTACTCAGCAACGTCAGCGCACCGAGCGCGAGCTGCAGCACGCCGTTGCTGAGCGAACCGATGAGTTGTCCAAAGTCAACGAGGCACTCAAACAGGCGGATGCCGTCAGGCGCGAGTTTTTTGCCGATGTCAGTCATGAATTGCGGACTCCGCTGACGGTCATTCGCGGCGAGGCGCAGGTTGCGCTGCGCGGTCAGGAGCGGACGGGGGCCGATTATCGCGATGCGCTGTCAATCGTACTGGAACAGGCCGTCGGACTGAGTCGCTTGGTGGATGACATGTTGTTCATTGCACGAACCAATGCAGAACGAATTCGCTTGCTTCGAGCGCCGCTTGATCTACAGGAATTAACGGATGCGGTCGTGCACGAAAGTGTGCGCTTGGCCGAGGCGCAGAAGGTCGCCATTCGCACGGACATCGATGGGTCACTTGGCAAGCTCAATGCGGACCCAGATAGAGTGCGCCAGCTTTTACTAATCCTGATCGACAACGCTATTCGCTACAGTCCATCCGGTGGCACGGTGGCGGTTAAAGCTGAACGACAGGACAATCAAGTGCTGCTGTCGGTCAGCGACCAAGGTGTGGGCATCGATCCGCAAGATCTGCCACATATTTTTGATCGTTTTTTTCGCGGTGGTGTCGAACGCGGCGGCGCCTCGGGCACGTCCGGACATCAGCGATCGTCCACCGTTGGTCTTGGCCTTGGCCTGGCTGTTGCCAAGGCGATCGTGCAGGCGCATGGTGGAGACATCTCTGGTGTCAGCTCACCTGGGCAAGGCACCACGATTACCGCGCGGTTTCCGGTGACGCATGAAATTGCTGATCGTTGAGGATGATGCCCGCGTCGCGCGTATGATCGAACGTGGCTTAAGCGCCGAGGGCTACAACTGCACGGTGGTCGGCGAGGCGATCACGGCGCTCGATGCGGCGGTCGACATGGACGCCATTATTTTGGATCGGATGCTGCCGGGCGGGGATGGTCTTGATATATGCCGGCGACTGCGCGCGAAAGGTAATCGTGTACCCATCCTGATGTTGACGGCATTGGCGGAGGTGGACGAGCGAGTCGACGGTTTGCGTGCGGGTGCCGATGATTATCTGGCGAAACCGTTCGATTTCGAGGAGCTGCTCGCTCGCGTCGAGGCCTTGGTGCGTCGTGCGGCGCCACAAGTCGAAAGCCAGAGAATTGCCCTTGGCAGCTTAATCATCGATGTTGATCGTCATACTGTGCGCTTGGATGATCGCGATATTGCGGTCACCGCCCTCGAATTTGATCTTCTCAAACTGCTGGCACGCCATCCGGATCGATTTTGGTCAAGAGAACGCATTTTGAATCGCGTATGGCCGGCCACCTCAGAGCCGGAGACCAATGTGGTGGATGTCTATGTGAGCCGGTTGCGACGAAAGCTGGATCGCGACCAGTCGACCTCGTTGATCGAAACGCGGCGCGGGGTTGGCTATCGGTTGCGGGTACCGGGCCAATCAGAAAGCTAGTTATCCTTGATACAGGAACCTGCTACTCGCTAACCAATGTCGTCTCCACTGCTTCGTCCTGCAGGCACCGAGACGCTCGTGCTTAAGATGTGTAAGCGATTCGTTGGCCCGCGGGTTTTTAAGGTCGCCGGATCATCGAGTGGTCGTTTGTGCACACAACGTCAGCCGTAAAGCGCCGGGACGCCGACCTGCTGATGAATGGCGTTGACCTGCTCAGGTGACATTCCCAAGCCGCGGGCGAGTTGGTCGAGATACTGCGCTTCGGCTTGCGAGTCGAGTTCAATGCCAAGAAGCGACATCACATACACTTGCTGCTCCAGGCCGCGTGGAATGGCGCGAACAAACTCATCGAGGTCGAGTGGTCGAGCCATTTCTTTGTGAACGAAGGCGCGTTCCTCGTCGCTGACGTCGCCAAGATGCTCCAAAAGCTTGCGCTGTTCTGCCTCATCAAACTGGCCGTCTGATTTGGCGGCATTGAGCATGCCTCGCAACAGCAGTTCAGCGTGGTCGTTTTGCGTCGAAGAGGGCTCGGGTGCGCGCCGCTGGGATTGCCCGAACGCGGAATTCAATAAGTCGCCGAGACTGCCCGACCCGGCTTGAGAGGCGCGTTGGCCGCCACCCAACTGTTCCAGAAGATCCCCCAGGCCTCCGCCAGATTGTCCTTGAGCCCGGCCGCCCAATACACTGCCTAGCACGTTGGCCAGACTGCCGCTTGAGTGGGATGAACTCGATCCTTTGGTTAGATTTTCCAACAGTCCCCCAAGTCCACCCGCGGGCTGAGCGGAATCAGTACGCGAGCGGTTGGCTTCGCTCATCGAGCCTGGCTGGGAAGGCGAACGTTCGTTTCCGCGGCTAAGGCCTCCCACGCCGTCGGCGCCACCTATGCCCTGATGTCCACCGCCACGGGAGGCGATGCCCCCACCGAGTAGGCCACCCAGAACGTCGCCCAGTCCACCGGATTGGCCGGTGGTCGATGAACGTGGCATCGGGTTCCCCCGTGAGGTGCCCTGCGACGAGGGCGGAACATTGCGGTTGGCACCCAGTAACTTCCCGACACCACGGGCGACCATCACGCCCATCGCCACTTTGGCGAGAGTTTTCACTAAATTCACATTGTTTCCTCTTTCGTTATCCCCGTGTCGTCGATCGACGGCAAGGGGCGACGCGTCATGCCGTACGGAATGGCCCATGCGTCGTCGCGTTTGTCCTGTAGGCAGCCTAACGGTACGGGACCGCGAGAGACAACACGTGCCCGGTGAGAAATTGTGTCCAGCATCAAAAAAAGGGCGGAAAGGTGACGGACCGATTAGTGAACTGGCCAGGCCTCGCGGAATGAAAGCGCACCGAATATCCTGCGAAACGACATCATTTTAGTGCTCTAAACCAATGATAATTATACTTATACAAATTTATTTATATAATTAGACAAATATAGTGTCAGAGAGAGAGAGAG
>JBCCHD010000066.1 GCA_039028935.1 Pseudomonadota bacterium
GCGATCGGGGTCCTGATTGTCAACTACCAGCAGTGCGTAAGCGCCTTCAAAGCGTTTAACCGCCGTGCCGACCGCTTCAACCAGGTCCATGCCTTGTTTGAGTAAGTCATGAATAAGGTGTGCCGCCACTTCGGTGTCGGTTTCGGAATTAAATTCGTAACCTTTGGCGAGCATCTCGTCTTTGATGGGCTGAAAGTTCTCGATCACCCCATTGTGAATCACCGCCACTCGATCGCCCGACAGATGCGGGTGCGCATTGGCTTCGGTCACACCACCATGCGTTGCCCAGCGCGTGTGCGCCACGCCGATCTTGCCAGTCAGCGGCGCGGCATCAATCTTAGCGTCAAGATCGGCGACCTTGCCGACAGCTCGGCGCAGTTGAATGTTATTGTCAGCGTCCAGCACCGCCAGACCCGCTGAGTCATAGCCGCGGTATTCCAGGCGTCGCAGTCCCTCGACCAAAATCGGAACAATGTTTCGTTCCGCTACCGCTCCAACAATTCCACACATTCCCAGACTCTCCAATGATTGGGTAAACCGTTTGTCGCCGACGAACCCCGACGAGCGCGTTCAGCGAGCGGGTAACGTCGTTCCGTTCGTTCGACGCGCGTTGATCAAGCCAGCGCCCTTGGCATTACACCGCAGCCGCCAAGTGTCGCTGCATTAGGCCGATTTAACCGAGGTGCAGGTCTCAAATCGACATATCCTATTGGCTAGACAGCGATAAAACCCGGCCTTCTCCCTCGCGTCGGGGCCTGGCCGGCGCGCTATTCTAGCAGCGCATCAAGTCGGGGTCAGCCTCCAATCGACCGACCCCCTAAATCATTCAGGTTGTTGATAAATATCAATTAAAAGCGTTCTCCGGAAGCGCCTCTTGGTGCGCTCTATACGCGCAACTACGTCTTGTCCTTAACCGGCTTACTCCATTTTTCGAGCGTCACCTGTCGCCCGCGAGCCAGCGTCAGTTTGCCGGCCGGCGCGTCTTTGGAAATGACGCTGCCGGCGCCGATAAATGCACCTTCGCCGACTTCAACCGGCGCGACCAGCTGTGTGCCCGATCCCACAAACACGCCGTCATGTATGCGGGTTTTGTGTTTGTTGGCGCCGTCGTAGTTACAGGTAATGGTGCCCGCGCCTAGGTTGCACATCTCGCCCATAGTCGTGTCACCCACGTAGCTGAGGTGATTGACCTTGCTGCCTTTGGCAATCGCGCTCTTTTTCACCTCCACAAAGTTGCCAAGCTTTACTTGGCTCCCCAGGAACGTCTCGGGGCGCACGCGCACAAACGGGCCGATTTGGCAGTGCGGTCCAAAGTGCGCTTTCTCAATCACACAATTGGGGTGAATGACGGTGCCGTCTTCGATTTGAGTATCGGTAATCACACAGTTGGGTCCGATCTGCACGCCGTCGGCCAGTTTTACTTTGCCAATGAAGGTCACATTGGCATCGATGAAGACATCCTGTCCGCAGGTGAGCTCACCGCGCACATCAATTCGGTTCGGATCAACCAGCGTCACACCCTGTTCAAGCAACCGATCCGCCACGCGTCGACGGTACATCGCTTCGGCTTCGGCCAGGTGTTTCTTATCGTTAATGCCGAATGACTCTTCGACATTGGGCGTAATAAACGCTTTCACCGAAACCGCGTCTTTGACCGCTAGGGCGACCACATCGGTGAGGTAGTACTCTTTTTGACTGTTGTCGTTATCCAGCGCATTAATCCAGCCGCGCAGTAAACCACCGCGACACGCGAGCACGCCAGTATTCACTTCCGTGATGGCTTTCTCATCATCGTTAGTGTCTTTTTGTTCAACGATGCGCTGCACGTCACCGACGTCGTTGCGCACAATGCGGCCGTAGCCGTGCGGGTTATCCATACGCACAGTGAGCAACGCCAACGTGTCGTTGCCGGCTAAGTCGACCAGCGTTTGCAGTGTGTTGGACTGAATGAGCGGCACATCGCCGTAGAGCACGAGTACGATGTCGTCGTCGTTCACGGCGGGCATGGCTTGGTCCACTGCATGACCGGTGCCCAATTGTTCAGCCTGTTCGTGCCACTCGACTTCGCGGTGCGCCATGGCCGATTTGACCTGGTCACCACCATAGCCGTACACCACGTGCACACCCACCGCATCCAGCTCGTCGGCCACATTAATAACGTGCTCAAGCAACGGCCGTCCCGCGAGCGGCTGCAGCACTTTGGGCAAGGAGGAGCGCATGCGAGTGCCGCGTCCTGCAGCCAGTATGAGTGTACGTAACTTCATGTTTTTGTTGGCCCTTATTCTACGAGGGCACATCATACCAAAGAACGACAGACGAAAAAGGTGCGGTAATCCACAGTTTTGAAGGATTATGTATAACCGGGTGTAATCTTTTGTAAGCCTCTATTTTTAATAGCCTTTACGACTATTCGAAACCCCTCAGAGAATCTTTCGGGGCGCGATCGTCAAATTCGACAAAAACAGACCAATCACCAACGCAATGGCCACCATAAACGTTGTGGCGGCCGCCTCCACGCCCAACACCACTTCGTTTTGGAGCATGGCCTGAATCGAACGAAAACCGAGCGAACCGGGCACCAATAGAATAATGCCCGGCAGCAGGGTGGTTAGCGCTGGGCGATCGCGCAAGCGAGCGAGGATATTGGACAGACAACCGATCGACCACGCACCGAGCGCGGCACCAAACTCAGGGCTGAACAGCGTCGTGCCCAGGCGCGAGGCCCAGAACGCGATCGCCCCACCGAGCAACACCGCCAAGTAGTCCCGTTTTCGCGCTTGGAACAGCACCGTAAACGCCGCCGCACACAACACAATGGCAATGCTGGCGCTCCACCATGACGGGGGCGCCGCGGGTGTGGATACAAAGGGTGTGAACAGCAGCGCCACACCACCCCAGCCCGCCGCTGCACCGAGCGCCAGCTGCAGCAACACCACCAACGATCCCATCATGCGCGCCGTACCACTTACCAGATGCCGGTGGGCCAATTCGTTTACACCCATCGTGAGCCCGAGCCCAGGAATCAACACAATGAGTGACGCCAAGCTGACGATGATCGGATGCGTTTGCGGCAGAAACTCAGCGATAAGACGCGCAGAGGCGGCCGCGAACGCGGCAGAAAGCGTAGGGAGCAACATCGCCAATCGCGGGCGTTTGGCCGACACGACCGCGAACGTACCGATACAACCACCCAATAGTGCGGCGACCAAGGAATCCAGCCCGTGGCCATTAAACAGTTGCGCCACGCAGGCGGCAACAATCACGAAGGCCGCAACGAGCAGCAGCGGACCGTAGCGCGCCGGGCGCGCCACGATGGTGTCGATGGCGTTGCGCGCCGATTGGTAGTCCAGCTCACCGCGGCTCACTTGCTGCATAACCGACTGCAGATCGCCAAGCTTTTCCAGATTGGCTTCACTGGGTTCCACACGCAGTAAATAGGTGCGCTGATTCTCGAGTTGTCCGATGGCCGCCGTCACGGACGTGGGCGTTGCGAGGATCTGCAGCTTCATATCCAGGTCACGCGCAATGCCCGCCATGGCCTGCTCCAGGCGATGGGACGGTGTGCCAAACAAATGCAGAGCCTGCATCAGTGACAGCACAAACGCATCGCGGTGTTTAATCCCGTCAGGAATAGGGGTGTTGGTGATGTGCATCAGCGTCTTCCGACAGACCAAGAGCGGCCCGACTAAAAGGCGGATCGTCGACGATTATGCGCTGCGGTTCAAGCCCTGTTGAACAATAAATTGGTCATCGAGAGGCGAGAGGGAAACGGCCCGCTTACCGACTGAAATACAGCTGAGTGCGCTTGCTGGCCAGCAGAAAATACGACCAAAAAAAATACGCAATCATCGACCCACAAATGAGCCACAGTACCACCACTGAGGCGTTGGTCGACTCAAACCACAGTGCCTGCACATGAAGTTGATTGGCGTTGAGCGTGCCGCGCACACCCACATAAAAGATACTCAGACAGGCAAATGCCGACAGCGCCATGGCGGTCAGTCGCGCCCACTGCTGGCGCAATAACAGTCCCGCGGCCACCAGCAACAGCAATACGCGCAGGTCGAAGTAGAACTGAGCGGTGCTGGTCATATCGATTGCGGCGCGCAGCCCCGTCAGCGCGATGCCGCAAATGATAATGGCTAAGGAAAACGCGTATCCCATGCCTGTACCTCAAATTGTTGTTGTTTTTGTGCGCTGTTAATCGCGCTTGTGTTTAACACCTTAGCAGAACTCAGCCAACGGATGACTCACTCTTTACTTAATACGGCCACCGCACGAACAGATGGCAAACGCGCAGTATGCCCCTCTACTGGGCAGCGAGTGTTTCTTGTATATAGCGGTCAACCACTGACGGCAAAACGGTGAGGGGTACGGCGCCACCCATCAGCACCGCGCGGTGAAACGCGGTCAAATCGAACAGCGGCCCAAGCTCGTCCATCGCGCGTTGGCGTTCGTCGAGAATTTGCAGCATCCCCACGTAGTACGCGGTGGCTTGTCCCGTGTAGACGCTGTAGCGCAAGGCAGCGCCTTGCGATGCGGACGTCGACCACCCAACATTGTCCTCATTAAATTGTCGCGCCTCATCGAGCGACCAGCCAAGGTCATGAATGCCCGTGTCCATCACCAACCGGGCGGCACGGAGCGCCTCAAATTGCAGACGACCGAGATCACCGTATCGATCGTCGGCATACCAGCCAAGCTCATAGGCCAAACGCTCGGCATAGAGCGCCCAGCCCTCGACAAAGCCGGTGAAGGTCAGCACCTTGCGAAAGAGTGGACTGTCCTGCTCAAGCGCTAAAGCGATCTGCGTATGATGTCCCGGCAGCGCCTCATGAAACGTCAGCGTTGGCATATCGTAATACGGGCGTTCGCTCGTACCGGCATAAAACGCACCGGGGCGCGAACCATCGAGCGACGGACGGATATAGTAACCGCCGCCAAACGGATCGGCTTCCACCACCACATCGAACTGGGGAAACACATCGAAGGCCTCATTTAATCGCGAGCGCGCAAATTCGATGAGTGATTCGTATCGCGCCTGCACTTGGTCCGCCGGTACAATGCCTCCATCGTTCGCCACACGTTCAAACAGCTCAGCAAGGGTTTCGTCCTGCGGATAGGCTAGCTCATCGAACAACAGACGCATCTCATGTCGAATACGTTGAAGCTCACTCACACCCAAATCATGCACCTGTTGCGCAGTGAGATCGGTCGTCGTATGGTGCTTGAGCGCCCACTGATAATACGCCTCACCATCGGGAAACTGACCCACACCAATCGACTCCGGCGCCATATTGATGTGCTCATGAATTTTGTCGAACAGGCGTTGATAAGCCGGGATCACCACCTCAGCCACCGCGTCACGTGCCCGCGTTTGCAGCTCGCTACGTCGCTGGGCGTTCAATGAAGGCACCGCATTAAGCACGCGAAAAAAGCCGGTGTAGTAAGGGTGAGAAGCGGGCGCGAGGCTACGCAACTGGCTCACCTGCGAACGCGAGATGGTCAACGAAGGAATGGGCTCAACGATTCCACGCCTGGCCTGTTCATCCATAAGCTGCATCGCCTGATCAAATTTGACGCCGACCAGGCCCAGGCGCTCAATGTAGTCCAGCGCGTCTTGCTCGGTGCCAAGCGGATGAACCTCGGTTAAAAAGCGCTGCGTCGAATTGTGGAATCCAAAGAAAAAATAGGTCGCAAAATAACGGTGATAACGAAATGGCCGCCTGGCGGCTTCGTCATCGAGATACCATCGATACACATCGTAGTGGATTTTTTCGTCATCCAAGAGCGCTTCGCGATCGAACGTATCGAGTAGCTCACGCACCACGTCGATCATCTCAAAGGTTTCATTGAGGTAGCGTTCGTCAAGATTGTTTAGCGAGACGTCGTCGAGCTCACCCGGCAGGCCAAAGCTGACATACGATTCGGGCGAGCGTTTGGCCAGTGCGTCAAATGATGCGTCGTAAAATGCATTCAGTGGCAGGCCCTGAAGTGCGTCACGCAACTTCTCGCTGTCGGTTTGACTGGAGACGGGCGGTGGTGGGCTTACCGGTGGCGCGGGTCCGGGTGCCGGGCTTCCGCCACCGCATGAATGTACAACCAACAGTACACAAGCCAGAGCGGTGATCTGTTTACCGAACAACCACACGGTGGTTTTCGTGCGCGGTGTAACAGGCGGCATAGGCACTCCTGAGTACGATGCGCCGTCCGGCCCACGCCGGACGGCGCTCACGCGTTGGTTTAGCCCTCGTTCACTTTCACAGGGCGCATGAATTTAAGCGTCATGCGATCACTTTCGCCGATTTCGCGCATGGTGCTTTCCAAGTGTTTATTCTCGTCATCTAAACGCAGAACGGGCGGCAACGACCACACCCCAGAAGGATGATTCTTTGTGTCACGCGGATTGGCATTAATGTCACTTTGATCGAGCAACACAAACCCGGCTTTCTCGGCCATCGCAATCACGCTGCTTTGGGTCAGATAACCGGTTTCACCGGTATAGTCTTCGCCTTCATTTCCGCGATGTTGAACCAGTCCCAGCACGCCGCCAGGTTTGAGATACGTGAACATATTTTTGAACGCGGCTTCGGCTTGACCACGTCGCGCCCAGCCGTGCGTGTTTCGAAATGTCAGCACAAGATCGGCTGATCCTGCCGGTGCGGCATCCATTGTGCCGTTGGGGTTAAACACCCGCACCTTGGCCTGGTCATACACCTCCGGTCGGGCCGCCAATTTGTCGCCGAGCTTTTTCATATTGCGTGTCACATATTCACTCTCCGGATTGGCTTCAAAGCTACCCAAATAGAGCGTGCCGCTGTCCCGTAAGAAAGGCGCGAGAATTTCGGTGTACCAACCGTTACCACCCGGAGAAATCTCAACCACCGTCATCGTGGGTGTAATGCCGAAGAACTTGAGGGTTTCGACCGGTCGGCGTTCGCTGTTGCGATCGGCGTGACCTTCCGCCCGATGATCGCCGTTAGCGTATTTTTCGAGGCTCGTGGCAATGCAGTCGGCCTGTGCAGAAGCGGCCAGCACGAGGGCTGCGCAAACCCAAAATGCGCGATAAATCAGTCGGTTGATCATTGGGACTCCCTTGAAAGCGGTAACAAATATCGCCGCATTCTAACATCAGACCGCTCGTTAGGGGCTGGGTTGCGCGGCGAACCGCGGCAGAGAATCGATATGGGTGCTAGGCAAGCGTTCGGCCCATGCTAACCACGGGCATGGTTTCGCCATTGTCCAATGACAATACATAGCGGCGTTCGGGCACGTAGCCCTTGGCGGCATAGAGCCGCTCACCTGACAGCGTGGCCACCAAAGCCATTCGGGTAAAACCCTCCGCTCGCGCCGCGTCTTCACATAACGCAATAAGCTGGTTACCGATGCCCTGTCGCGCAAAATCCGGGTGCACAAAGAACGCTCTAATCCGAGCTGGGTCGGTGTCGGGATTTAGGAGGGGATCAGCCTCTGACTTAGCCGCGTCTGCGCCGAACAGCGTTTGGCGTTTGCTCCAGCCACCACAGGCGATTAACCGCGCATCCTCATACACGCTGAAATACGTGCGATCGTTAATTAGTTGTGTATCGACACCAAAGACGGTACCCAGTGCGCCACGAATTTGCTCAACCGTGTAGTCATTACGCTGAAGTGCCAGGGCCGACCGTTCAATTAGACTAACAAGCGCCGGCACATCGTCAGGCGTAGCAAAGCGATAATCGCGTTCAGCCAAGCTGTTTAACCGACTCACGATCAAACGCGATGTCCAACTCATCCGGTAAGTCGTCTTGCCCAACGGTGAGTCCCTCGAAGTCGTACAAGGTTCGGTCGAACAGATGGCTGCGCGACACACGCGTCATTGATTTGAAAATACTTACAACACGATTAGGCGATTCCTTTTCCCATTCTCGCAGCATTAGCTTGATTTTTACGCGCTCGAGATTGTCCTGCGAACCGCATAAATTACATGGAATGATGGGATACGCCCGTCTCAGTGCAAAACGTGCGATATCGCGCTCTCGGCAATAAGCCAAAGGCCGAATGACGATATTATTTTTGTTATCGCTGATCAGTTTGGGCGGCATCGACTTGAGTCGAGAGCCATGGAACATATTGAGAAACAGTGTTTCGACCATATCGTCCATATGATGGCCAAGCGCAATTTTTGTGGCGCCGAGCTCTTCGGCAACCCGGTATAGAATTCCGCGGCGCAGCCGTGAGCAAAGCGAACACATCGTACGACCTTCGGGGATCTTATCCGTTACGATCGAGTAGGTGTCTTGGGTTTCGATATGATGCTCAACACCCAACGTGTTGAGATAGTCAGGTAATACATCGGGTGGAAAGCCCGGCTGCTTTTGATCCAGATTCATAGCGACGATCGTAAAAGACACCGGCGCCACGCGCCGAAGGTGCAAAAGCATGTCGAGCAGTGTGTACGAATCCTTGCCGCCGGATAGGCACACCATCACACGATCGCCCTCTTCGATCATGTTGTAATCAACGATCGCCTCACCGGTCTTTCGACGCAGTCGTTTTTCGAGTTTTTTAAATTCGTATGCGTTCATGATTCAAAGCAAGCTAAGCCGGGATTTACGAATTACCCGCAATGCGAATAGGTGCTACCTGTTCTTGCACAATCGTTAGAAACTCGTGAATTAATGCGTCGGGTTGGACGGTATCGACCGTTGATTCGGCGTTAAAATCGGCTATCCCCAAATGGGAAGGGCTGTGCACTTCAATGACATCGGCATAGGACACCCATGTGTCTTCGCTTTTCACTTTAAGTTCGTACGCATGATAAGCCAGTGGCGACGGTGTTGTGAGGTTCATCATGTCGTACAGCGCAAAGAGCTCGCCATGGATCGGTAGCTCCATGAGTGTCGCCGTGTGTTTGACCACACCAAAGCCGGCGTCCACGAACGATTGGCCGATGGACGCGCCATCGATAATGGTCTGATGAACGCGCATGACACTTTCCGGATAATTCAGGTGAAAGCGCGCGACCGCCAGGGACCGCGTTACGCGTTGCTGATTGTCGAGGCTATACAGGCTGGTAATGCGCTGACTCGGATGTTGGGCCAGAACTTCAACTCCATACGAGCCAAATTTTTGTTGGATAAGCGTACTGTTCAACGGTGTGTCTTCACATAAGCCAGATAGGGTGCCAAGGGTCGGACGATGCCGGCGTTAGGCCGCGCTATTCTATCATCGACAATAAATTTTCCCTGTCTTTTTGCGGAAAATTCCGGCCAATCTGACCGATTCAGCGCAACAGCAAGAGAAAAAGGCAAGCCATTGAGCGGCTTGCCTTAAATACGCGTCTTATCGAGGCGCATGGGTTGGGAGAGTAGAGAGTTACGCCGGTGCAGGCGACCTGGGGTAACCGCAGCTGCACCGGCGTTTTCCATCGTCACTCGCGGATGGAAAACCGAAAGCGCTTGGCGACATTGGTCGTGACGACCGTCTCGCCGTCCACAATGCGCGGCGCATACTTGAACTTACTGGCTGCGCGCAATGCAGCGCGGTGGAATAAGGACGAAGCACATTGATCCTCATTCACACGCAAATTCGATACGGATCCTGTTTTGGTGATGGTGTAGATCACTTCACATGTTCCCTCAATACCTCTTGCCAACGCTTTTTCCGGATAGATTGGCGATATCTCGGTTAGGGGCATCGCGGCTCGGTGTGTTATGCCGGCAGGGCCAGGTAGGTCGATTACGGCGTGTCCCGACTGCATGTGGGACTGCCAGTTGATGGCGGCACCGTCGTCCGGTGTCGACCAACTCTGCGCCATGTTCGGCAGAGGTTGGTCCACCACCGGTGGCCGATTGGGTTTTTGTCGCCGACGCTCCGGCGCTCGCTCCTCTCGGTTTAGCCGTACAAATTCGAGAACGGTGGTCGGCGGAGGCGGTTCGACCATGTCGTGCCCGACTGAAATCAAGCGATACATTGCCCAGATCAGACAAAGCGTCATGAGGACAGCAACAATAAAGCCAGCAGGCAAAAAGCCTTGTCGACGGATAGGTAAGGACGGAAAAGTGGGCCTAACGGTGATGACGGGCATAACAGACTCCTTGATTCTGACTGCCCCGGGCAGTGAGTCATTCAGAATCTGCTACTAAACGATTTCTTACGTACGAAGATTAACGTAGTTAAGCGTCGTCGTCAACCTCCCGCTGCGGCGTTCCCCACTGTTTCCCACTTTCGGACACATCGTCCCACACATTGACGGGGTCCTAA
>JBCCHD010000067.1 GCA_039028935.1 Pseudomonadota bacterium
GAGTGCTGGCGGATTTTAAGCCCGATTTTCTCGTTTCTCAAGTCTATTTCGACCCGAAATCCTTGTTTTTTCAGCGTTTCAGCAACTTTTTGCACATATTCGTCCTGACGCTCCGTAATCCCCATCACGACACACTGAACCGGCGACAGCCAAAACGGCAGGATCCCCGCATAATGCTCAAGCAACACACCAATAAAACGTTCCAATGAGCCCAAAATGGCGCGATGAAGCATGACGGGCGTGCGTTTGACGCCATCTCGGTCGACGTACTGCGCATCGAGACGAGCGGGCATGGAAAAATCGAGCTGCATCGTGCCCAGCTGCCAAATACGCCCAATGCTGTCTTTCAGCGAGAAATCGATTTTGGGCCCATAAAATGCCCCTTCTCCGGCCTGTAGCGACCAGTCGAGACCGAGCGTCTCCAGCGCGTTTTGAAGGGCCGCCTCGGCTTTGTCCCACAGCGCTTCCTCGCCCACCCGCTTTTCTGGCCGGGTTGACAAATTGATGATCACATCCGTGAAGCCAAAGTCGGCATAGACTTCTTGCAGTAGCTCAATAAATTGGGCGACCTCATCTTGAATCTGGTCCTCGGTGCAGAAAATATGGGCATCGTCCTGCACAAAGTTACGCACCCGCATCAGCCCATGCAGCGTGCCCGACGCCTCATTGCGATGACAGGAGCCGAATTCCGCCATCCGGATCGGCAGGTCTTTGTAGCTGTGCAGTCCACGGTTGTAGATCTGCACATGGCACGGGCAGTTCATGGGCTTGACTGCGTAATCGCGTTTTTCAGAGCCCGTGGTAAACATGTTTTCGGCGTATTTGTCCCAGTGGCCCGACTTTTCCCATAGCGAGCGATCCAGGATTTGCGGCGTACGCACCTCTTCATAGCCGTTGTCGATGAGTTTCTCGCGCACGTAGTTTTCGATGGACCGATACAGTCGCCACCCCTTATCGTGCCAAAACACCATGCCAGGCGCTTCAGGCTGCAGATGAAACAAATCCAGCGCGGTCGCAAATTTGCGATGGTCTCGCTTCTCGGCCTCCTCCAGACGAGTGAGATACGCCTTAAGGGCTTTTTTGTCGCCCCACGCCGTGCCGTAAATGCGCTGAAGCATTTCGTTGTCTGAATCACCACGCCAGTAAGCACCGGCCAGTTTCATTAACTTGAAGGCTTTGAGATGTCCCGTGCTAGGTACGTGCGGACCACGACACAAATCCTTCCAGTCACCCTGCCCATAGAGCCCGATCACTTCGTCGTCGGGAATACTCTCAATGATCTCGGCCTTGTACAGTTCACCCTCGCCTTTGAAGTACGCGACCGCTTCGTCACGTGCCATTTCTGTACGGGTGACCGGCAAGTCTTGTTTGGCCAGTTCAGTCATGCGCTTTTCAATGGCGGTTAGGTCTTCTGGAGTGAAACTGCGCTCAAACGAGAAGTCGTAGTAAAAGCCATCTTCGATCACGGGACCGATGGTGATCTGAGCGGTGGGAAACAACTGCTTGACCGCCTGGGCCATCAAATGCGCGGTGGAGTGCCGAATCACATCCAGACCGTCGTCATCGCGAGCGGTGATGATGGCCAGATCGGCGTCTTCGGAAATTTCAAAACTCGTGTCGACCACGCGCTCACCGACACGCCCCGCGAGGGCCGCTTTGGCTAAGCCGGGACCGATATCGGCCGCGACGTCGGCCACCGTCACCGGCTGGTCAAATTGTCGCTGACTTCCGTCAGGTAAGGTGATTACAGGCATGGGTCATACACATCACTTCGAAGGGGCAAATAGTAGCTGTTGCGCCGCTCAGATTAAACCGTGAATGGGGTCACGACGCCCCGAAAAGCTTCTATCGACAGGCCTTTATTTACCGC
Source organism: Pseudomonadota bacterium (assembly GCA_039028935.1). Taxonomy (NCBI): domain Bacteria; kingdom Pseudomonadati; phylum Pseudomonadota; species Pseudomonadota bacterium. The sequence goes on from JBCCHD010000067.1 coordinate 1,871, forward strand.
CCAACAAAAACGGGTGGTTCTGACGAACCACCCGCTTGCACATCTGGTAGGCGCGGGCGGGATCGAACCACCGACCACTACCATGTCAAGGTAGTGCTCTACCACTGAGCTACGCGCCTGAAGGGGGATGAAAGATAGCGAAGGTCGAGCCACGGTGCAAGCGTCGAAGTGTGGTTTTGAGACCTGGTCGCCGCCCGACTTCCCATTTGAATGAGCTCAATCCCCCTGACATCCCCGACAAACTGTTGACACATCCTGCGATTCGACGCCAAACCGCTCCACGGAAACCGCCTCGACGCCGCAAATAGCGCGGCAATCATGACGCCGCGACGCCACGCTAACGCCGGGTTGCTCCCCACCCTCGGACCGGTCGAACAGATTCCGCCGCGGTCGTCGGTCAGTGCGCCATTAGCCGGCTTTCTGCGATGGCAGCCCAAATCCCATCGCACGAATCCGCGCGATCTTATCGCGAAGCTGAGCCGCTTCTTCAAACTCCAAGTCCCGTGCATGGCGCAACATCTTTTTGTCGAGCTGCTTGAGCTTGGCCGCAAGCTGTTCAGGCGACATGGCCATGTAGCGCGCTTGCTCTTCGGCCACTTTGCGTTTTTCACCGCGAGAGGCGCTCCCGCCCTGCTGCCCCATCTGCATCACATCGGCCACAGGCTTAATAATAGTCTTAGGCGTGATGCCATGGTCTTCATTAAAGGCCAGTTGCTTAGCGCGCCGTCGTTCCGTTTCGTTTATGGCACGCTCCATTGAGCCGGTCATCTTATCGGCATACAGAATCGCTTTGCCGCTGGCGTTACGCGCCGCCCGGCCAATTGTCTGAATCAAGGAGCGGTCGGAGCGAAGAAACCCTTCTTTGTCCGCATCGAGAATGGCCACGAGTGAAACTTCCGGCATATCGAGGCCTTCCCGCAGCAGGTTGATGCCGACAAGCACGTCGAACTCGCCCAGTCTCAGGTCGCGAATAATCTCTGAGCGCTGCACGGTGTCGATGTCGGAGTGCAGGTAACGCACCCGCACGTCGTGTTCGAACAGATACTCGGTCAGGTCTTCGGCCATCCGTTTAGTGAGCGTCGTAATCAGCACGCGCTCTTCGCTGAGCGTACGCCGATGAATCTCTGAGAGCACATCGTCGACTTGCGAACCCGCCGGTCGTACCTCAACCTCCGGATCGACCAGGCCCGTTGGGCGCACAACCTGCTCCACTGTCTGACCCGACCGTTCCGCTTCATACGGTCCGGGCGTGGCCGAAACAAATATGGCCTGCGGCATGAGCCCTTCAAACTCCGCAAACTTGAGCGGTCGGTTATCGAGCGCGGACGGCAAGCGAAACCCATAGTCAACCAGTGTTTCCTTGCGCGATCGGTCGCCTTTGTACATCGCGCCCAACTGCGGAATCGTCGCATGACTTTCATCCACAATCAGTAGCGCATTTTCAGGTAGGTAGTCGATCAGCGTAGGCGGCGGCTGACCTTCTTGACGCCCCGATAAATAGCGCGAGTAGTTTTCAATCCCCGAGCAATAGCCCAATTCATTGATCATCTCCAGATCAAAGTTGGTCCGTTGCTCTAAGCGCTGTGCTTCGAGCAACTTGTCCGTGTCACGAAGCACCTTGAGCCGATCGACAAGCTCCGTGCGAATATGCCGGGTGGCCTCGACCATGACGTCGCGAGGCGTCACATAGTGGGTACGCGGGTAAATCGTGAGGCGCGGCACCTTGCGCAAGACTTCGCCCGTCAAGGGATCGAAGTAACTGAGTGTTTCGACCTCGTCATCAAATAACTCGACGCGAACCGCCTCCCGACTGGACTCAGCCGGAAAAATGTCAATCACCTCTCCTCGAACTCGGTAGCAGCCCGGTGCCAGCTCCACCTCATTTCGGTCGTATTGAATCTCGGCCAAGCGCTTGAGCATATCGCGCTGGTCCAGCGGCTTGCCCTGCTGCAAATGCAGCACCATTTTGTGATAAGACTCCGGATCACCCAATCCATAAATGGCCGAAACCGTCGCGACAATAATCGCGTCGGAACGTTCGAGCAACGCTTTGGTGGCGGATAAGCGCATCTGTTCAATATGTTTGTTGATCGACGCGTCTTTTTCGATAAACGTATCAGAGGCCGGAACATACGCCTCCGGCTGATAGTAGTCGTAGTACGACACAAAATACTCCACCGAATTTTTTGGGAAGTAGTCGCGCATTTCGCCATACAGCTGAGCCGCCAGCGTTTTGTTATGGGCGAGGATGATCGTTGGTCGCTGCAGGCGGTCGATGATGTTGGCCACCGTAAACGTCTTGCCGCTGCCGGTCACGCCCAGCAGTGTCTGTTGTGCCAGGCCCGATTCCAAGCCGTCGCACAGCTGCGCAATGGCCTCAATTTGATCGCCCGCCGGTTGGTAGTCACACACGAGTTTAAACTCGGTTTGTTCACCGTCCGCTACGTTAAGTCTGGTTGGCGCCACGCCCACATCCTTTCATAACAACAACCGACCGCCGTAAGGCGCCGGCTCAATCTCACACTATACACCCAATTGGCGACCGTCCGTTGGCGCGCGCGGCATGATCCACACTCCGAACCGGCCGCGTCGCGTCGTTGGCCGAACACGCCGGACGCACTCCGCGAAACGCGGGTTTGAACGCCTTGTGGAAAATGCCCATCACACACTGCCTCACCCAATCGAACACCGCTCTCATTGATGCGCTAACGACTGAACGGCCGTACCGGCAACCCGGCGTGGCCATGGGTGCACCGTATTGGGTCGGCGCGAGGCGCCGTGCTCGGGCGAATAAGCCCGCGTCTAGCGCCGTAGCGATTTCCATTCATTGATCATGATTGGTGCGCCCAGCAATCAATATCCGTGGGATGGACTTAATTCGCCCAGAGCGTGACAAAATGGCTTGACTTGGTGGCCTCAAGCCGCCAGAATTTCGCGCCTGCGGCTTGATCCGCACTCTTCCCCAGTAGCTCAGTTGGTAGAGCGGGTGACTGTTAATCACTAGGTCCGTGGTTCGAGTCCGCGCTGGGGAGCCAAATAGAAAAGGCCCACATTATGTGGGCCTTTTTTTGTCCGGCCGTCAGGCGCCGGTAGTGTGGACACATCACGTGCCCACGCTATGCGTTGCGCTTGGTTTAGCGCTCCATGGTCAGTGGTGGCGCAGCGGGCCCCGGTGGTCCGAGGAAAAAGTCGCGGAAAATCGCAAAATCCAGGAAATTAACCGCGCCGTCACCGTTAAGATCACCATCCGGATCCGCGCTATTGAACACCGATGAGATGTAGCTCAGATCCAGGAAGTTGACCACATTGTTGTTATCGAAGTCCGGATCGCACAAATTCCCGAAGCCGTCGCCGTCGGTGTCCCGCTGTGGTGGATTGGCCACCAGCAGGCAGTTGTCAACGTCATCACCGACACTATCACCGTCGGAGTCTTTGATCTCCGAAATGGTGATCGTCGTGTAATTCGGGTCAGCTAGAATATCGGCTTCTTTGAACGGCAGCGTCACCCACTGCTTATTGGAATACAACACGGTTTGATCGGCGTAATGTGGACTGTTCACATCACTCGATTGACTGTACGACAATAACGCCTCAGCAATCGGCCCATCGTCATCAAACGTCACAACCTGCATGTAGCTGTTGCCACCTGTGACGGGTGTGTAACCCGCCGCACTCAGTCCCGCAGAGATGATGCTAAACATGCCAGAGCCATCGCGACCGCCGTGAATGGGCAAAGGTGTACCACCGCGCTCGGTAAATTGCAGGTCTCCCCAGGCGATACTCATCGGCAGTCCTAGATCCGTCAGCCGTTTCACGCCACGTCCCAGCCATTGCATTACCTGATCTTTATCCACCTGGTCGGTGGCTTTGAGGCCGCGTGGTGTGTTGACCGGATCATTCACATCAAACGGCGTCTCCCACAGGGCGGTCAGAATCGGATCGTCGGTATCATCAAACACCGATTGCAAAAATTCGAGAAAAATGTGCGGGCCGAAGCTGTCATTATTTTGTCGCTTGTCCCAGTTACCCAACACGCTACAGGCTTCGGTGAGATCAACCGTGACGGTATCGACCACCACGGATTCACCTTCATCGATACACAACTGCACAAGATCATCGACAAGCAGTTCGGCCGCATAATTACGACTACCGAACAGTGCCTCTTTAAGTGTCGCGATGGTGTAGCCCGGCGCACCTTGCCCATCGGTGCCCGCTAGGCGTTCCTCGATTTGCACGAGACCCAGTCGCGTACGCAGACTGCGAGCGGTTTCTTCTGCTCCCGCCGTGGGCACAATACCGGTAATCGGCATATTGGGGTTCGTGAGCCAATGGTTGTCGTTCGAATTGGACACGTAATCTTGCGTTGTGAGGGTGGGCAATTCACTCGATGGCACAGCACCGGGCTGGGCGGCATCGGGGCTTACCGTCCATGCACAACTGGAGTCGGTGCCGTCCAGCACTTTGAGACCGGCTGCCGTAACGAGCAGCGTGCCCACACCCGTCGGGGCACAGCTGGCAAGCTTGGCCGCACTCACATTTGGCATCACCGACAAGTCGCCGTAAAACGCCGTGCCCGACTCACTGGCCGCCACGGTGTGCACCCAGGGTAACGCGGTTAGGTCCTCCAACACATCGACAAACTCGGTGAGGTTGGTCGCCAGGTTCATGCGATAGAACTGATTAATCGCTCGGAAGTTGTCCGCATTCGCATCACCTACGGCAAATATCGACACGCCGGAGTTCCATACCGGGAATCCAAGCAGTGGCGCAATGTCCATGACCCAGCCCTGAACGGTTCGATAGAAGGTGTGATTAACGGTTTCAATAACGCCGCCGTTGTCGACCTGAATCGACACCGGGAACACTTCCATATCGGTGGCCACCCCGTCGTAAAAGTACTGGGTTGGATTGCCCGGCACGAGCGACAATTCGAAAATCGTAAATCGATCAGCTGGCGACACAGTGTGGCTCCAGGCGAACGTATCGGTAAAGCCGATATTAATTAGAGGAATTCCTTGAAGCGATGCACCCATCACGTCGATCTGGCCGGGGATCGTGAGATGCGCCTGGTACCAACGCAAAGGTCCATTCCACGGAAAATGTGGATTGCCTAACACCATGCCGCGACCACTTTGGGTGGCATTGCTGCCGAGGGCATACATATTGCTGCCCAGCTCCTGCGGGTTGAGCTGATCGCGAATGAGCGACAGATCGGCCTTGGCCATCGCGTCGCGTAAAGCCTCACGCTTCTTGTTCATCTCAACCATCGTGCGACGATTAGTCTGTTGTCTCGCCGGGTCAGGCGGTACAGCGCTCACAATCAAATCGCGCAGCGGTCCCCCACTCGCACGCAAGATCAACTTGTAATACACCTTAAACATGTCGCGCTCATCAATCGCGCGAACCCAGGCTTCACTGCGACAATCGACGTCGAGATTGTCCACGCCAGTTTCACTCAAGTAACGGTTATACCCTGCCGCAAACCCTTTGATGCCGTCGAGTACCGGTGCATCGGTTTGCGCAATGATGGCATCGATCGTCTCGTCGCTGTTACTCAGCGTGTAAAAGAGATCGCTATTGATGCGACCCTGAGACGAGCCAAAATACAGTGCCTGCTGGCCGTTGGCTTCTACAATTTCACGGGCCAACACACAAAAGTTGTCCGCCGCATACGCATAGCCGTACCCGTAGCCGATGCCACCCCAATCGTTCGCCTTAATATGAGGAATACCGTAAGACGTACGCCGAACCTCGGCTTCATAAGTGGGGTTGGCCAGTGCCTGTGCCTCACCCAGCATCAACAAACCGCTCGCCATCACTAGGCGCATGAACGTAGGCCTCATTGTCCTCTCCCAAACCGGATTAATACTCAAAGGAAAATTGTTCTTTTTGGCGCACAACCAACAACCTATTGGTCAGCGCGCAGTACCGGGCTACCCCGAGACCACCCAGTGTGGCCGCTGGCCACAAGCAGTGTCAATGTGCGACGCGGCGAGAAACGCTTTATGTCAAAGCCGCTGTGTACAAATGCTTGTACGGCGCACTTTGAATGGCGTCGTTTATGGTGAAATAACCCCGTTGCATGAGAGTAAACCACGCACGGTCACTAATCATGCGGCAACGCGCCATAGACCGTCCGCCAGTTAGGATTGACATAAACTTGCGCCAACTGTGTGTCTCCCGAGCCGAGAACAACCGTCTTACACAGGGTGTGAATTTGATCACTACCTGACCGGTCCGCAAGGACTACACTCCTCCATCTGAACTGACACATCGATCGGACGCGCCGAGACGTTTTTTTTGTCTACCGATCCCGCTTAACGATAAAATTTGGTACGAGTATGAGCGACGAATACATCAAGACGAAGGTCTTGGACATGAACACCCAAGATCTGAGTGAAGAAGCTGCGGCCGAGCTGGTTGAGCAAACCCTGGTGCTAAAACCCGAAGACACCGACATCGAGACGCCTGAAAAGGTGTTTACCCAAACTTACTCGTATCTCACTTGAGGATACGCCCCGTGCAATAACGACTATCGATTTACAAGTCGTTACTTGACCGTCTTAAGATAATCGCGAAATGCCTCGCCCAATTCTGGGTGATCGAGCGCCAGTTCCACGTTGGCGCGAAGGTAGCCGAGCTTGTCACCACAGTCATAACGGGTGCCATCAAAACGGTACGCAAACACCTTCTGTTTACTAAGCAGCTGACTGATGCCGTCTGTGAGCTGAATTTCGCCACCCGCCCCTCTTCCAACATTTTCGAGCAAATCGAATATGCGTGGCGTCAAAACATACCGACCCACCACGCCGAGATTCGACGGCGCTTTCTCCGGCGACGGTTTTTCGACTATCTCGCTGATTTCGCCCAGACCATCTTCGAAACTCGACGCGGCGGCGATACCATACTTGTCCGTTTGGTCGTTCGGTACCGTTTGTACCGCCAACACGCTGGCGCCCTCTTGTCGATAAACCTCTTGCATTTGACTCAAACACGACGGCGACGCACTGATTAGGTCATCAGCCAAATGGACGAAGAATGGTCGATCATCAACGATAGGCCGGGCGCATAACACGGCATGACCCAGACCCAGCGGTGCGCTTTGACGCGTATAAACGCAATGCGCGCTCGCGGGCACAATCTGACGCACACTCTCCAGCAACGCCGATTTTTCGGCCTGCTCAAGTTCACGCTCCAGCTCATGGTCTTTGTCGAAGTGATCGACGATCGCGCGCTTCGATCGACCCGTGACAAACACGAGTGTGCGCGCCCCGGCCTCAAGCGCTTCTTCCACCGCGTACTGAATGAGCGGCTTGTCCACCACTGGCAACATTTCTTTTGGACTGGCTTTCGTGGCGGGCAAAAAGCGCGTGCCACGACCAGCAACCGGAAACACAGCGACTTTCACAGAGCTTGTCATGAGATTTCGTCCAAGGCCAAGAACGCGTGTGAGTGTATCATGACGACCAGAACCACAACCCTGCGCGACATCACAAAAAGCAGCCCGAGAACACCGCATGCAAACCGTGCCGATTCAATTGACATGCAGCATCCCCGGGCTAACAACCAGGTGTTACTTTATCTCGGGGTTTACCCTTAACTACTCGATCGCAGAGCGGGTCACTCCTCAACCTATCGCCACCAATACGTACTGAAGATGAATACACAACACCATTAAGTGAAATAATGGCGACTTCTGTTGTACCGCCACCAATATCAACCACCATAGAACCCGTTGCTTCAGACA
>JBCCHD010000068.1 GCA_039028935.1 Pseudomonadota bacterium
AGCTAAAGTCGGTGTTGACGACATTGAATGGAAACGGAAAAGACTCTTTGATCGAACCAAACCAGTTGTCACCATTGAACTTCATGACGCCGGCCTCCCAAAATTCGTAGGCCAGGATAAGGCGTAAGAAAAGCTGCGGCAAAAATTCGTTAAGTGTGTTGAGCGGGCGTGTCACCACTTCCCACAGTGCAATCAGTCGATCCATTTTTTTAGCTCCCCGTTTTGTTAATGACTGGCTGCGTGCCAAGCACGATGTCGTGACGACGCAGATTTTCGAGAATGTCCCGGCCGCCGTCGATCACAACGTTTGGGTCCGGATGTTGAATTTCGCCAGCGATACGAGTCAGCAAAGCTCGTCCACTTTCGGTGTCGTTGTCGCCCATGAGCTCGAGTAGCCGCGCCGTCACCGGGTTGATTTCGATAAAGCCCACTTTATCGGTCAAGTCGCGGTACACGACGATAAACACCGGAATCTCGTTGGGTGATTCGGGTTGAAAATCGGGTTTAATTTGGTGCACGGGATAGCGATAGGCGAGTGACCACGCAGCCGGCGACAGTATTGGCACAGCGTCAATGAGGTCGCCATCGCGATCGGCCGGTAAGGCGTCAAGATCGACATCCATCACGGACACGGCCAGTTCCGCCCACTCATAGTGCGCGAGCTCATTTAGGAACGGGGGGTCTGACGCATTGTCGCGTTCGTCAGTTAGGAAATTCAAAAACTCTTTGGGAATTTCCAGAAAGTAAGGCGTATCGCTCTCATGATTCGCAAAAAAGTCGCGGGCCATTGCATGCCAGCGCTCATCGGAATACAGCTTACGGATCACTGGGAACGAACGACTCAGAAACCCTTCGACGTTGTTGTAAAACAGGTCTCGATAGACCGCCATGCGCCGGTCTTCAATATTGTCTGGTCCTTTAACGGCATCCGGATTGCGGATATGGGCGGCAAAGGCGTACTGGTGCTGCTGGAACAGCGGCCGATCAGCCATGACTGACTTTGGCGGGCGTGTTGCGTTCGTGCCAACGCGCCTGCGCATCACGAATCTGATTAAGTTCCTTCGTCAGGTCGGTGACTGAGGGTATGTTGAAGTCGCGTTCGAGCAGCGTTGGGACGACGCCACAGTGATCATACGCCGCGTCGAGCAATGTCCACACGTCGTCGCAGACATCACTACCGTGAGTATCGACACGAAGGTCTTCGGCTTCGACATAGTGTCCAGCCACATGAAAGTAAAACACACGATCTGCTGGCAGGGCGCGTAAATACTCGTAGGCGTCGTAGCGATGATTGATGCTGTTCACCAAAATGTTGTTCACGTCCAGCAGCAAACCACAGTTGGCCTCATCAAGCACATTGCGAACAAACTCGATTTCTTTGATCTCCTGGCCGGGCGCAGCGTAGTAGGACACATTTTCTAACGCGATTTGTCGCTCGAGAATATCCTGTACGCGCTTAACACGATCGGCCACCCAGGTGACGGCCTCGTCCGTAAACGGAATCGGAAGTAAATCGTAAAGATGTCCATCGTCGGAGCAGTAGCTCAGGTGTTCGGTGTACGCCTTAATGCCGTGTTCATCTAAGAAGACCTTAAGGTTTTTCAGAAAGGTTTCATCCAGCGGCGCTGGAGAGCCAATCGACAGCGACAGACCATGGGTGACGAAATCGTGTTTCTCGGTAAACGAACGAAACTCTTTTTTAAGACGGCCGCCCAGACCCATCCAGTTTTCCGGTGCCACTTCAAAAAAACTGATTTCGTCTGGCGTGTGTTCCTGAAGCGGTTTGACCAGTTCCCGACGAAGGCCGAGTCCGGAGCCGCTGACCGGATACTGTCCGTGTGTGGTAAAGGTTTTCACGATGCTGCTTCCTGTTTCGAGCCGTGCGACGGCGCACAGTCTCTGTGTCTTAGTTGACCTGCCATGCCATCAGTTTATTACACCCGCATGCATTTCGCCTCGCGGCAGTGCGGAAAGGGCTGAATTAGCGGCTATTTTTGCTCAATCAGTGATTGGACGGCCTGAAAATAGCGCTGCTCGTCTGGTGGTTGCTGGTAACGCTGCGCACGCCAGAGTTCTTCAGCCAGTTTCTCGCTCAGCTGATGTTCCGCGTCGTGCGCCTGGCCACAGCGAGCCTCAAGCGCAAGAAACGCGGCGCGAATGCCTTGAGGCCGATCGGTGCTGATCTGATCACGCACAGCAAGATGCAGCGACAGGTGCATAAAGGGGTTGGTTTGACCCAGTTCTGTTGGGTAATCCTTGTCCAGCGGTTCACCGGCGTGAAGCGCGCTGGGTAAGATGTCGTGGCGATATTCCGGATGTTCCTGGATAACCGCCGCAATTTGGGTCTCCAGCGCGGTGAGTGGCTGTCCAGCTTCGGCTTTTTCAAGTGCATCGCGATACAAGGCGCGGAGGCTGGCGCGATCATTCCCAAACATGATTAGCGCGCACCGCGACCGGTGAATGCATTGCGTAACGCAAGCAGTCCGCCCAGCGTTAAAAAGGCGCCGGGTGGCAGCAACATCAGTAAGAACCCATCGTGCAAGGTGATGGTCCAGGACTCAGCAGCTGAGCCAAACAACGTGTGCATCGCGCTAAACACAGTACCGGCACCGATGAGCTCGCGAAGAAACCCGAGACAGGCCAGTACGACAGTAAACCCCAGTCCATGAGCGAGACCATCAACCACAGCCCGTGGCGGCGAATGGCGTGATGCAAATGCCTCAGCTCGGGCAATGATGGCGCAGTTCGTCACAATCAGCGGCACAAACAAACCGAGCACTCGGTGCAATTCGAACAGATAGGCGTGGAGGGCGATGTCGATCATCGAGACCAGTGTCGCAATGAGCAGTACATAAACTGGAATGCGCACGAACGATGCCGTGATGGGGCGGGTCAGTGATACGAATAAGTTCGACAGTACCAGCACAAGCGTGGTGGCGATTCCCAGGCCAATGCCGTACGCCAATGTGGTGGTGACGGCCAGCATCGGGCACAGGCCGAGCAACTGCACAAAGCCCGCATTGCGGTGCCAGACCCCATCCCACCAAACGGTCGCAAAGGCGGGTTGTGTCACAGACTCCGACGCGAGGTCGGGCGCTAGGTCGGAAGCGGGCTGATCGGTGGTACTCATCGGGACAGCATCAGGTTGACTCGTCGGTGGCCGGCGACGTGTCGTCAGCGGGTCGCGCGAAAATCTCGTCGCGATGCGTATCAAAATACAACAGTGCGTTTTTAACGGCAGCCACGACTGCTCGTGGGCTCACGGTGGCACCGGTAATCTGATCGAACGCACCTCCGTCTTTTTTTACCGTCCACTCCGCCGCCGAGGGATTGGTTAACGAGCGGCCATTAAACTGACGAATCCAGTCGCTGTTTTTTAGCTCAATTTTGTCACCAAGACCGGGCGTTTCTTTGTGTGCGGCGATGCGAACCCCCGCGAGTCGACCGTCCGCATAAATTCCGACCAACAATTTAATCGGTCCGCTGTAGCCGTTGTCAGCCGTTACCTGCAGCACCGCTGCGCGGGACTGGTCATTGAGCCGGGCGCGACAGATGTAGGCGGAGTCGTCCGATCCCAGTAGCTGAGCATCCGGTGCTTGCGCGTCGATATAGATCAAGTCGTCGAATACGTTGTTGTTGTAATCGGTATCATTGAGCAACTCTCGAATCTGACGCATTTCCCATTCACGTTCATTGGAGGCAATCTGATCGGCGTACTGGCGCTGCATGGAATTGAGGCTCATGGCGGCAAACAGCCCCATACCGGCCAGAATGCCAACCGACAGAATGCCGCTACCGCGCATGGCCGTAGGCCCGTGGAATCGTAAAATGATCGATGAGTGGCACTAGCATATTCATGAATAATACCGCGAATGCGACGCCATCGGGATAGCTCCCCCACGCTCGAATGGAATAAATGAGCACGCCAATACCCAACGCATAAAGTAGCTTGCCACGACGACTCGTCGCGGCGGAAACGGGATCGGTCGCGATAAAGAAGGCGGCGAGCATGACACTTCCACTCAGCAGGTGAAAGAACACGGGCGAGTAGGCATCGCTGTCGATCATGCGACCCGCCAGCGCGGATAACACCACACCGCCTATCACGCCGATGGGGATATGCCAGCTAATGAGACGACGAAACACCAACCAGACTCCGCCGATCGCGATTAGCACATTGATGGTGATCCAGGGATGCCCGCCATAGGCCGACAAGCGCGGATCGAGCAGGAGCTCGCTGAGCATGGCGCCCTGCGTGAGTCCGGTCTGCACCGAATCTAACGGCGTGGCGCGGGTAATGTGATCCCACGATAGGTCATCGGGTAAGGCGCCGGTGAAGGTGACGTGCAGCGTGTGGAGCCACGAGAGCGCGTCATGCTCACCGCGTGGTTGTGTCCACAAAGCCAACTCGGTGGGGAAGCTCACGAGCACGACGGCATAGCCGGCCATCGCGGGATTGAACGTATTAAAGCCCAGTCCACCATACAGATGCTTGGCGACAATCATGGCGAATGCGGCGGCGGTGGCGGTGACCCACCAAGGCGTCAGCGGCGGTAGGGCGAATGCGATCAATACGGCCGCGAGCAGTGCGCTGCCGTCCTGTAAATACGGCTGCCGAGGTTGTCCGCGCAGCGTGAGCATGAACGCTTCGCATGCGAGCGCCACACACGCGGCAATCAGTGTGTTCAACAATAGTCCCGGACCAAAGAACCATACATGCGCCAGTGCCGCCGGAACCAGCGCGAGTGATACTTCGTACATGATGGCGCGCACCGAACGCGCTCGGCGAATATGTGGCGCCGCGATCATGATGAGTCGCCTTTTTTGCGCGCCTTGGCGCGTGCTACGGCGGCGAGTATGTCGGACTGTTTTTGTTTGGCGTCGCGGGTCGCCTGCTGACGCTCGGCCCGGGCCGCATCGCGTTCTTGCTGTTGACGCAGCAATCGCTGTTCGCGCTGCTCATAGCGCTCGCGGGCCTGATTCGAGCGGGCTTGCTGTTGCGAGCGAAACCAAAGTTCGTCTTTCGCGTAACGAAAATATTGCGTCAGCGGCAGATTGCTCGGACACACGTAGTCACAACAGCCGCATTCGATGCAGTCAAATAGATGAAAATCCGGTAGGCGCTCAAGGTGGCTGCTGCGCGCATGATAGTAAAGCTGTTGCGGTAGTAGGCTGGCCGGGCACACCGTCTCACATTCGCCACAGCGTATACAGGGCATCGTGTCATTGAGTTGGCGCGCGTTCTCCTCGGGCATCACCAATATACAGTTACACCCCTTATCGATCGGCACGTCCGTCGAATCGACGGTAAACCCCATCATTGGACCGCCAACAATGAGTCGGTGCGAACCGGGCAGTAGGCCGCCGGCGTGATCAAGTAGGCTTTGAATGCTCGTGCCAAAGGGCGCGATGACGTTTTGGGGTTGGGCGACGCCGTCACCGCATACCGTAACGATGCGCGATGTAAGCGGACGGCCGGTTGCAAACAGGTCAAACACCGCCGCTGCCGTGCCGACGTTATGGCACAGATAGCCAATGTCCACTGGCAGCCCGTCGCTTGGGATTTCTTTGCCTGACAACACCTGGATAAGTTGACGTTCGCCGCCTTCCGGGTACTTGGCGTGCACCAAGCACAGGGTGAAGCGGGAATCACTGAGGTCCTCAAGCGCCTGCTGCATGGCGTCGATCGCCAGCACTTTGTCTTCCTCAAGCGCAATCATACAGCGATTGATTTGCAAGATATGCAGCATCGATTGCGCGCCACGCATGATGTCGCCTGCACGCTCGCGCATCAGCATTTCGTCGCAACTGATGTACGGTGCGCATTCCGCACCGTTTAACACCAGCGTGTGCAACGACTGATCGGCTTCGGCAGTGAGCTTCAGTGCTGTTGGAAAGGAAGCACCACCGAGACCGACGATGCCGGCGTCCGCTACGCGCTGACGCAGAATATTCGGATCGACCAGACGGAAATCGGTGTCAAGTGGGGCGGCGAAGTCTTGCGCTTGCTCGCGGTCGGCGAGAATCTCAACGCACGGTGCTGACAAGCCAGAGCGGTGGGCGATGACCCGTGACTCGATGCGCCCAACAGTGCCGGCGATGGTGGCGTGCACATTGGCGCTGAACGCGCCATCGGCCAGACCGATTACACTGCCAAGGCCAACTTTGTCGCCACGTTTTACACACGGTCGCGACAGTTTGCCACGATGTTGCAAGAGTGGTACCCAAACACGATCAGGTAGTGCCAACGTGCTGATCGGCTGCGCCGTTTGTTGTGCTTTGTTCGGCGGCAGCGACAGCCCACCCGGGAAGTCGTGTAACGTCAGCGCCGTCATCCGTGCGCCGCCGGCCGTTCGGTACGCCAAGTGGTGGGTGTCACCGCCATGTCGATCATGTCGATACAGTCAACGGGGCACGGTTCTACGCACAGATCACACCCGGTGCAGGAACTGGCGATGACCGTATGCATCAGTTTGGGCGCGCCGACGATCGCGTCGACTGGGCAGGCGAGGATGCATTTTTTACAGCCTATGCACAGGTCTTCATGAATGTAGGCTACTTTGGCAGGCGCCTCGATGCCATTCTCAGGGTTGAGCGGCATGGCCTCCCGACCCAGTAGGACCGCCAAAGCGTCGATCGTCGCTTCGCCACCGGGCGGGCACTGATTGATGTTGGCCTCGCCAGCCGCGATGGCTTCGGCATAAGGCCGGCATCCGGCATAGTTGCATTGGCCGCACTGTGTTTGTGGCAGTTCTGCATTGATCTGTTCGACCACCCGCTCTCCGGCGGCTTCGAAACGGGGGCGGTAACGCCGGTCGACCACGTAGAGCAGCAAGCCAACAAGCAGCATAGTCAGTGTCAGTACGATCGTCGCCGCACCGTTTCCCTCAAAGCCCATGTCAACGCACCATGCCGGCAAAACCAACAAATGCAAGGGCCATAATACCGGCGCTGATTAAGCCGATGGCGGCCCCGCGAAAGGGCGCGGGAATGTTGGCCAGTTCCAGTCGCTCGCGTTGTGCGGCTAATGCAAGCAAAACGAGTGAAAAACCGGCCGCGGCGCCAAAGCCATAAAAGAGCGATTCAACAAATGAATGCTGTTCGCGCACATTGAGTAACGCCACCCCTAACACGGCGCAATTAGTCGTGATGAGCGGTAGAAAAATTCCCAGAACCTGATGCAACATCGGCGAAATGGCGCGCAGTGTGATCTCAGTGAATTGCACCACCGCGGCGATGATCACAATGAAGCAGATGATGCGCAGATGATGGAGATCGAAGGGCGCGAGAAGAAAGTGATTGAGCGTCCAGCTAATACCGGAAGCGAGCGTGAGCACAAAGACGGTGGCAAAACACATGCCGACCGTGCCCTCCAGGCGTTGCGTGACGCCCATAAACGGACATAGGCCTAAAAACTGCACGAGGATAAAATTGTTGACCAGTACAGTCGCAATAAACAATGCAAGCAGTTCGGTCATGATGTGGCGTCGTGATCAGGTCACGCGCTGGCCGGGTTCAGCGCCTTCGTCGGGCGATAAAATGTACACGCCCGAATCGTTGCTGGCGGCCAGCACCATGCCTTCCGACACGCCAAAGCGCATTTTACGCGGCGCGAGGTTCGCCACCATGACCGTCAGGCGTCCAATTAAGTCGGCAGGTGCATAACTACGTTTTATGCCGGCAAACACATTGCGCGTTTGACCGTCCCCAAGATCGAGCGTGAGCTGCACGAGTTTGTCGGCGCCTTCCACCGCCTGCGCGTCTAGAATGCGCACAACGCGCAGATCCACTTTCTTGAAATCATCGATCTGAATCCAGGCTTGGTCGTCGCCATTGCTCGCCTCGTTTGGCGTTGACAGCATCGCGGCGCGTGCCTCGGCATTCGCGCGCTCTTCGGCCAACATAGCTTCGACTTGTTTGCCCTCCACACGTGCCTTGAGTGGCTTGAAACGATTGATGGAGTGACTGAGCAATGGCTGATCAATATCATCAAACGCTGTCACCGGTGCATTCAAAAATTCACTTGCTTGCTTGGACAGCGCGGGGAGCACGGGCGTCAAATAGACCAGAAGCGCTCGAAACATATTCAGCCCCTGTGTGCAGATCGCCTGAACCTTCTCTTCGTTGCCCGCCTCTTTGATGAGTTTCCAAGGCTTGTGGTGATCGACATACTGGTTGGCTTTGTCGGCAAGCTCCATGATCACACGTGCGGCACTCGAGTAGCGTCGCGCCGCATAGTCGCTGCTGATGCTCGGTTTTGCGTCGATGAAGGTTTGGTAAAGGTCCGCATCGTCAAGTGAGGCGCTGAGTGTGCCGTCAAAATTCTTGCTGATAAATCCAGCGCACCGACTAGCGATGTTTACGAATTTGTTGACGAGATCGGCGTTCACTCGGGCGACAAAGTCTTCACCATTAAAATCAAGATCATCGATGCCGGGACCCAACTTAGCGAAGAAGTAGTAGCGCAATGCCTCCGGGTCAAGATGATTGAGGTAGGTCCGTGCACCAATGAGCTCGCCTTTGGATTTGGACATCTTGGCTTTGTTCAGCGTCAGATGGCCGTGTGCAAACACACTCGTGGGCGTTCGATAGCCAGCACCGGCGAGCACAGCGGGCCAGAATAGGCTGTGAAAATAGATGATGTCCTTGCCGATAAAGTGATACACCTCGTGTTCACTATCTGGACGCCAGTAATCGTTAAACTCAATGCCCTGTTTGTCGCAATAGTGTTTGAAGCTGGCCATGTAGCCAACGGGTGCGTCCATCCATACGTAAAAATATTTTTCGTCGGTGCCAGGAATTTTAAAGCCGAAATATGGGGCATCGCGTGAGATGTCCCAGTCTTTCAAACCTGCCTCAAACCACTCAGTGAGTTTGTTGTGGATGGCCCCGCTCACGCCGCTTGATACGAGCCACTCGCGAAGCGTCGGCTCAAACCCAGGCAACTTAAAAAACAAATGTTCTGACTCTTTGGCAATGGGTGTGGTGCCAGACATGACAGACACCGGATCAATCAGATCGAGCGGATCATACGTCGCGCCACAGCTGTCGCAATTATCGCCGTACTGCCCTGGCGACTTGCAGTTGGGGCAGGTGCCGGTCACATACCGGTCGGGCAGAAGAAAGAGTGAGAGAGTAGAAAACTACATGAGGGCAATACAGAATGAGAGCTGGACGTCCCAGTCAAGTCCAGTCCCGTTGAGTCGAGGCGAG
>JBCCHD010000069.1 GCA_039028935.1 Pseudomonadota bacterium
ATAATGCGCCGCCATGTGGGCGAGATGGCAGACCTAATCGGTCCGCGCGCCTCGCTTATTGAGTTTGGCAGCGGTTCAAGCGCCAAGACCGGGCGTTTGCTCAACGCCATGCACGCGCCAGCCGCCTATGTGCCGGTTGAAATCTCAAAAGATCATTTGGTGAACGCCGCGCAGCGCATTGCCGAGGAATACGAGCACGTCGAAGTGCTGCCCGTGTGTGCCGACTTTACCCAACCATTTGCCCTGCCCTCGCCCGAAGTGATGCCCGAGCGCAACGTCGTGTATTTCCCCGGCTCCACCATCGGCAATTTTTACCCGGAAGAAATGCACGCGTTGCTTCAGACCATGGCGCGCATCGCCAAGGCCGGCGGCGGTTTGCTGATCGGCGTGGATCTAAAAAAAGACAACGGCGTGCTAAAGGCGGCCTACAACGATGCCCAAGGCGTCACACGCGAGTTCAATCTCAACATCCTTAAGCGTATTAACCGCGAACTCAACGCCAATTTCGATCTGCATGCCTTTACGCATCGCGCGATCTATAACGAGGCGATGGGCCGCATTGAGATGCATCTGGTGAGTCAGGCCCAGCAAACCGTGAATATTGGTCACCACGCCGTGCAGTTTGCACAAGGCGAGTACATTCTCACCGAGTGTTCGCACAAGTTCACTGTCGACGAGTTTGCCGACCATGCAGCGAAGGCTGGCTTCGCTCAACAACATGTGTGGGTCGACGAACAGCAGCTATTCAGCGTGCACTTCTACCGCTATGACGGCGCTTAACGACGCGGACATTGCGCGCTTACGCGCCGACACTCCTGCCTGCGTGTCGCGCATTCACTTTAATAATGCCGGCGCGTCACTGATGCCGCAGCCGGTGTACGAATCGGTGCTCTCGCATCTCGATCTCGAGCAGACCCTCGGCGGGTATGAGGCGGCGGCGGCCGCGGATTTGGAAGAATTTTACGCGGCGTTTGCCGAGCTGCTTAACGCACAATCTGACGAGATCGCCTTTGTCGAAAACGCCACGCGCGCTTGGGACATGGCGTTTTACTCGATACCATTTAAGCCCGGCGACCGCGTGCTAACCCACGCCTCCGAATACGCCTCCAACTACTTGGCGCTTATGCAGCTCGCCGAGCGACTCAATATTGAGATCGATGTGGCGCCGTCCGACGAACACGGCCAGGTGGATGTCGACGCAATGGCCACGCTCATCACACCGCGCACTCGCCTCATTGCGCTCACGCACGTGCCCAGCCAAGGTGGCCTGATTAATCCCGCCGCCAAGGTCGGCGCCCTAGCCCGAGAACACAACGTGCTGTTCTTACTCGATGCGTGTCAGTCGGCCGGACAACTCGAGCTCGATGTAGACGCTCTGGGTTGCGACATGCTCTCGGGCACGGGACGCAAGTTTTTACGCGGCCCGCGCGGCACGGGCTTTTTATACGTCAAACGCGCGGTGCAAGACTTGCTGTCGCCGGTGTTCATCGATTTGCATTCGGCCCACTGGCAAAGTGCGACGGGCTATTCCTGGGCACCCGGTGCAGTGCGCTTTGAGAATTTTGAAAGCTTTGTGGCGGGTCGCGTCGGCCTGGCCGCCGCCGCACGCTATGCGATGCACATTGGCCTTGAACGCATCGCATCACGCGTGTCGCTGCTCGCCGACTATCTGCGGTTGCAGCTTACCGACATCGAAGGTGTGTCGGTGCACGATCTTGGGCAACACAAAAGCGGCATCGTCACGTTTACTACCGAACGCGAAACCCCCACAGAACTCAAAGCCCGCCTGGCTACACACCAGATCAATATATCCGTGACGCCCAGCAGTTATGCCCAGCTTGATCTTGGGGTGCGCAACCTGCCCGAGGTGGCGCGCGCGAGCGTGCACTACTTCAACACTCAGTCGGAAATCGACACGGTGCGCGACCTGATTGACGCCTAATACTGCCGCGTAAACACCATTGCTCGGTCACACCAAGCCCAGTCCCTACAGTACGATTCAAACCACTCGAAACGTTCGTTTCGTTGTGCCCTGTAATGCTGAGCAGTCAAACACATTTAGTTAACTCAACGGCCGTAATTATGTGAATGCTATGGGGATTATTTGTCGGCGTGGTTTACAGCGCGGACATAACACTTACGTTTTTATTGTCAAAACGCCCGACGTACCGGGCGTTTTTCAATGTTGGCACATCGCTTGCAAAGTACTGCGCAGATCATCGTCAACGACTCTGCATGGATTAAGCAAGCTCAGGCTTGCCGACTAAAAAGGAAACACAATAATGAAAACATTCTCAAACACATTACGACTGGCCTTCGCGACGGTTGCCGTGTCGCTGCTGTTCCCCATCAGTGCCATGGCCTCACCCATATTCGTGGGCAGCTTTCAGGTGGATGATGGCCCTTGGTGGACTACTCGACCCGACGTGTACTCCGGTGTTGAGGCGGCTGCGCTGCTGTTCGGCGGTCAAGCATCGGATTATCGTATTTCGACCAACAGTTCGCAGGACGCCAGCACTATCACCGACACCGCGTGGTACTCGATCATTCGAATCGCCGGCGGTCATGAGTACGCGGATGACTTTAGCGTCGACCTGCTTGAGGATGGTTACGCCGGTCCGGGTTGGACTTACTACACGGATATCTCGGCTTACGTGCGCGACAACGCGCGCGGTGCGCAATACACCAACTACGTGTGGCGCATTAACGCTGCCGCGGTCTCCGAGCCCGCGACATTAGTACTTCTGGGGATGGGGCTTTTGGGTCTCGGTGTGGCCCGTCGTAAGCAACAATAATAAGAAGCGACCCGCACCCAAAGAAGCCCCGGCTATGCCGGGGCTTTTTTATGGTCGAAATAGTTGCGTGATGCAGGCCATCGATATCGGCCGCTCACCCGGGCCTAAGCCGGTATGACGTATTTACGTCGGGTCAGACGGCGCAACGTAACCATCCGGCTTATCCGAGCCACCGCCAAAAAAGAATTTTTCCATTTCCGCCACCAAAAATGCGCGCGATTTGGGCTCGATTGGGGACAGTCGGTTTTCATTAATCAGCATGGTCTGATGACCTAACCAGCGCTGCCAAGCCACCTTGCTCACGTTGTCGTAAATGCGTTGGCCCAGTTCACCCGGATACGGCGCGTAGTCCATACCTTCGGCTTCTTCTTTCAACACAATGCACTGAACGGTTCGGCTCATGATGTTTCCTGTTTGGTGTATTGATCCAGCAGCTTGACCACCGGCGCGGCCAGCCCCACCTGGGCGGGCCTGTCGATGTTATACCAGAGCGTCTCGCGATCGGCCACGACGCCCGATGCTCGCCCGTTGGCCACCTCAACCCGTACGGGATTGATCGTCAATTCAAAATGGCTAAACACATGCACCAGCGGTGGCAGGCTTTGCGGCGCATCGACCGCCGCGAACCCTAGGCGCCGAATTACCTCGAGCGGTGTTTCGTCGGAACGGGGCTCGGGCAGCCCCCACAACCCACCCCAGATGCCACTCGCCGGACGTTGCTCCAACAAGACCTGCCCCTCGCTCATTACGAGGAGCATGCGCGTTTCACGTCGCGGCTTGGCTTTTTTGGGTTTCTTGCCCGGGTAATTGGTGGGCGTGTCTTCATGCAGCGCGCGGCACGTATCGCGCATTGGGCAGCGCGCGCATTCGGGTTTCGATCTCGTGCACAGGGTCGCACCTAGGTCCATGATGGCCTGCGTGTAGTCGGCGACGCGCTCAGTCGGGGTGGTGTGTTCAGCCAGATCCCACAGTGCGTTCACCACATCACGTTTACCCGGCCAACCCGCTACGCGAAAGTGACGTGCCAGCACGCGTTTGACATTGCCGTCGAGAATCGGCTCGCGGGTATTCATCGACAACGATAAGATCGCGCCGGCCGTCGAGCGACCAATACCGGGTAGCGCCACGAGTCCTTCGAGTGAGCGGGGGAAGACGCCATTGTGCTGGTCAACCACCTGCTGAGCGGCCTTGTGCAAATTTCGGGCACGTGCGTAGTAACCAAGCCCTGTCCAAAGGTGCAGCACTTCATCCACCGGGGCATCGGCCAGCGCCTCCACGGTGTCGAATCGACGCATAAATCGCTCGTAATACCCAATTACGGTCGTCACCTGTGTTTGCTGCAGCATGATTTCTGAGACCCACACGCGATACGGCGTCGGATTGTGCTGCCACGGCAGATCGTGTCGCCCATGCCCATCAAACCAGTCGAGCAGCCTGTCGGCAAAATCCGAGGGAACGTGCGGTGGCAGACCCGAATCGGTCATGGTGATGAGACGGGTTCGCTCGTTGCGTCGGCCAGCCGCTGCTGCGCCAGTTGTTCAATACGAATGAGCGCATCCGCGCCACCCTTGCGTAGATAGCGTTTGACCACAATTGGGCCAATCAACGGCGGCACCCAAAAATCGGGTTCGAAATCGAGCGCAAACTGAATTCTGGTTTGGTCGCCCGCCGCTTCGATGTGCCAAACCGACACGCCGTAGCGCACTTTGCTGCGGGCGGGGTCCACTTTGGTTTCGATAAAGACTGGGCGCTTGGCTTTCACCGTTTCAGTGCGCCCGAAGCCTCGACACACAAATAGGATGCAGCCACGCGTGTAAGTATAAATTTCGCCGCTGTCGTCGTCATGACGAACGAGCCAACGCGCGTCATCGTAGGCGCTGGAAAATTGCTCGTAGTTATCAAAATCGATCAGCGTGTCGTACACCGCCTCAATCGGCGCATCGAGCGTGGCGACGGACCGTACGAAATACCGTTTGCTCTCGCTCGAGACGGCGATGGAATCCAACTCGGCCGCACTGATCGCCGACGAACACCAAACCAGCAGCGCCATAACCCCCAGACGTTTCACCGTTAGTCCCCCAGCAGGTCTTTGAGTTTGTCTTTGAGCTTTCGATCCAGCTCATCTTTGATCGACTCTTCGTCACGATCGGCTTTGTCTTCGGGCGTGAGCGGTTCGCCTTCCTCAGGCGCGGCCACCGTATCACCGCCCCCTAAACCCAGCTTATCCAACAGCGAATCTTGGAGGCGTTTCTTGGCGTACTGGGCGACTAAATCGGTGATACTTTTGGTTTTGTCCACTTGCGGGGCGTCGTACGTGCCACCAATCACCAATGGCAACGTGTAGTCGGCAATAAACCGTAGCTCTTTTTCAAGCGGAATGTCGCCCTCCTGCACCACGTTGGCCCCAACGCGATAATTGATCGCCTTGGTGTTGAGATCCAACGTGCCGCGACCACTCACCCGCATCAACGGCATATCGATTTGCAGATCATCGTTGCTCAACACGCCCTCTGTGATGACGGCCGTGCCTTTGGCAACACGAAACGGTGTGCGATTGGGCTCATCGGCCACCAGCGGCTCTTTGTTGGCCGCCGCAACGATATTGCGTACCGTCTCCATCACATTAATGCCGTCGAGCACGCCGTCCGCGAAATTAAAGGAGGCTGTGCCGTTGGACGTGGCTTTCAAATCACGCGTGTTATGCCCTTGCGCCGTCATCGTCAGCGAGCCGGTCAGCTTGCCAGTGAGACGCTGACTGCCAGCGAGTGCCTGACTGAAGGCACCAAAATCGACATTATTAAAGGACTCATTCAACGCCAGCTGTGGAAGCTCACCGTCGGCATTGAGGCGAATGTCACCGCTGTACGTGCCGCCATAGAGCGCTGCCCGGATCGGATACAACCGGACCCGCCCGCTCGTCGCATTGAGCTCCACCTCGACATTACTCGACTCGATTCCCCCTACCGTGAGATCCCCGATGCGAAGCTGGCCTTTGAGATTCAAATCGCGCAGTGTTTGCGCCGGCAGCTCGATGGTGTCCACGGCACGTTCCTGCCCATCGATCGCGTCCGGGGGCGACAGATACCCGTCGAGCGTGAGTTGGTCAAGACTCACACTCACTTCCGGCGTTTGGCCCGTGAGCTTGATCAACCCAGTGATCTGACTGTCGTCAAGCGTCGCTTCAATATCACGCAGCTCGAGTCCGGCTGGCGTCATGCGCAGCGCCAGGCTCCCACCGGCCCGCGACAGCGCCTGATCATCGGCCGTATTCAGATCAACGCCCAGCTGGGTCATCAGCTGTCGCAAATTGAACGGCTCGACGGTGACCGGCCCGCTCAACGTCGCGGCCTTAAGCACATTGCGGCCGCTCAGAGTACCCCGCCCTTTGAGGCCAAACCCCTCGGCGGTGTACGCGTTGATCTGCAGCGCGCCCGAGTCGAGATTGAGCGCCACGGTATCCGCGCCGACGTTAACGGTTTGCGGTCCATCCGGCACACCCTCGCCACTCATCGTCGCCGCTAGCGCGGCGGTAACGATCGTAAGCTCAGCGCGATCCTTAAGGCGTATTGACTCCGCGTTGAGCGCACCGTTGGCCGCGCCGAGCGCGCCTTCGGTGAACGCAAACTCAAAATCCAGCGCCGGTGTTTGCACCGTCACCATGCCTTCTTTCATCGACAGCGCGTCCGTCGTGAGTGAGCCGGCACCCGAGGCGAGCTTGGCTGCCCCGTCTTGGCCACCGGACACCGCCCACGTCACGGTACCCGCCCCCACCTCCGCGGTGTCCTCGCCAAGCGTGACGGTGTCGGTGTCTAATTCAATCGAGAATTGCTCGAACGGCACGGCGTAGTGACGTCCACTTAGGGTCACGACTGGATTGTCCAGGGTCAATGCGTCGTCAAACAGCTGCGTGGCGGCGTCAATGGCGACATCAAGCGACACGTCGTTGGCCGCCAATCGTGTGGTAAGCGTCACATCAAACGGCGTGCCCGGCCGCAGCTCGCCGGTCCGCAACGCAAACTCACTCAGTGTGAGTGTGTTGAATTGGGCATTGGGCAGTTCATCGTTGAACACGATGGTGGCATTTGTGATGTCGATGGCGCCGAGTGAGTCGGTCGCAAAGCCCGATGCTGCTTCGCTGTCGGGCGCATCAGTCGCGCGCGTGCCCCCGGATACGGCGGACCAGTTGGTGCGCCCGTCGGCCAGTCGCGTGAGCTTGATTTGACCGCCATCGATAGAGGTGGTGCCCAGTTCGATGCGTTTGCTGAGCAACGGCATCAACTTCACGCTGGCATTGGCCTGATCAAACGCGAGCAACGGTCCTTCGCCAAAGGCGGGGTCATCGCTTAAGGTGGTGCGACCAATGCCGATGCGTATCCATGGAAAGGTCGTGAGCGTGAGATCCCCTTCGATCACCAGCTCACGTCCGGTTAGATCGCTCACGCGTTGTGTGATCTGTTCACGCAGGTCGTTGGGGTCAAACACAAAGCGGAAATACAGGGCAAGGCAAAGGGCGGCAACAAGTAGAAGTCCGACAAAGCCTGCAAGAATTTTAAAGAGAGTTTTCATAATCTGGTGAGTCGATAGACCGTGCGGGTGCGCGCGTGTTCAACCTGCGTCAAACTGAAAATTTTTGTGTCATTGTGGCCACGCCATTCAACGTTAGACATAAGCCGTGTTAATGACAAATCAAGCGCTAAATTACCCAAAAATAAGTCTTTTTCCCGTGAAGGTTGTGAACTGGTTAACTGAGTGTTTCGGCAAAACTACGTATTCTGTTGATACTCGAAGTGAAGCAGGAGACGAGCGCAAATGAATCAATTTAAAGCCACACCGGGACTGCCCTCCCACGATTTGAACGACGCCGTCTCAGTTCGTGGGGAAGCTGACGACGCGGAAGTAGAAGGTACCGATTTGCCGGTCGCCACCTACGACGATTACAAAAGCTGGTGCGACAAAGTCCGCCAGGAGTGGGATATCAACTAATTTCGGACGGACAGCCCACCGGCAAGCGTTCGCGCCAACTATCCGTCGGGCTTTCCGTCACCCAGTATACAAGTTGTTCCTTTTGCAAACCCCACCTCGAGTGGGGTTTTGTGTTTCTACGGCTCGACAATGCGTCCCCTGCCACGTCTTTTTACACTTCCTGGCGCTCCGCCATGCGCGCACGCCAGCCAATAGGGTCGTCGGCATCGAGCTCGTCCATCAAGTGTTTGCAACGATCTTGGTGCGTCGTTTGGTACACCAGCCCCAACCAGTTGGCAAAAATCGCTTTGCAGGTGTCTGCCCAGGTGTTGTCCACCAGATTGAGCAAGGCATCTTCGGGAAATTCGGGTAAGTCGCCACCTTCGCGAGCGGCACAAATCACCGCTTCGCGAAAGCCGTTGAGCAAATCACGCGCAGGCGGGCTCAGATAGTCGATGGGTAACGCCGGGTAGTCGCTGCGTTCTTTATAAAAGAAGCGCGAGACTTCGCGTTTGTACTCTTTGGCGAGGCTCAATGTGTCGTATTCGGGGTGCCCCTGCAGATAAATCGCCGACAGGCCGTCGGCGCTGGTTGCGAGCAGCACCTCGCAGTCTTCGCTCGTCACGAGCACTTGTGCGCCGGCCTGCTGTAGCTCAGAGACGGACACATCGTTGAAGCGCGAATGCGGGGTGTCAAAGCGCGTATTAATGTTGGACACCAGCGGGTGTGCGCGCATCTGTACACGGTGGCGAAACACGCCCCAGCGTTTGTAGGGCAACCGCGTGCGCCGAATACCATACTCGTGTTGCCACAGGGCGTGCGACGCCAAGCACGAGCACATCACCGACGCCACATGCGTGCGCGCCCACTCAAACACTTCAAGCATGTGCGGGAAAAAGGCTTCCTGGGTTAAATCTGGCTGCGTCACGTTCGCGCCCGAAATGACCAGCGCATCGAGGCCCTCGCGCTTGATGTCGTTGAAATCTTGATAGTATTGATCAATGTGCGCCTGTGCGGCTGGCCCTCGGGATAGGCCTGGCACTGTAAACAGGTGCACATACAGCTGCACAATGCGGCTGCTCGATCCTAAGCGACGCATAAACTGTCGCTCAGTGGCCTCCAGCGCGGCGTCGGGCATCATGTTGAGCACACCCACATGAAGCTCACGAATGTGCTGCTGTTTGGCGCGCGCCAGCGGCACCACCTCCTGACCGTCAGCCTGGAGACGTGCAAACGCGGGCAATGTGGAGTGAGCAACAAGCGGCATACG
>JBCCHD010000070.1 GCA_039028935.1 Pseudomonadota bacterium
GAGACAGTTTTAAATGCGCCCGTAGCTCAGCTGGATAGAGTACCTGGCTACGAACCAGGCGGTCGGACGTTCGATTAATTGCAAAGCAATTAACGACGAGCCGCGCAAGCGGCGAAGCCCGCAGGGTGTAAATCGCGTTATCGCGATTTACATCAATCGTTCACAAGGCGGAACGATGAGAGACAGTTTTAAATGCGCCCGTAGCTCAGCTGGATAGAGTACCTGGCTACGAACCAGGCGGTCGGACGTTCGAATCGTTCCGGGCGCGCCAAAGCAAAAAGGGTGAAGTTCAATCAGAGCTTCACCCTTTTTCATTTTTAATACGTTGAGTTTAATACGTTGAATCAATCGCCGAATCAATGCACCGCCTGACCACTACTTATTGACCTGATAGTAGGCGAGAAAAAGATCCACCGACTCACTCGCAAGGCGTGTTTTTTCTTCCTTCGATAATCCAGCTTCATATCCGAGAAGCTGCGGCCAGTAGCACACGCCCTTAACCAAACTATGCAGCTGATTAAACGCCACATCGATATCGGCAGATCGAAGTTTACCGTCCGCCATGGCGGCGTTTATCCATCGATGCAGCGCTGTGGAGTCGGTTGGAAATTCGGTCATGGCGTCCTGCAATTTTTCCTCGTTAAAAAGATAGTAGCCCGCCGCCGCGCGCGAGAGGCCGAGGAATTCTGTGCCCGAAACCAGATTAATTTCGGCTTCGACAAGGTGCAGAAGCTGTTCCCTAAGCCCGGCTTTGGGGTTGTAGTCCACATCAACGTCCACCATGGATTGCGTCCATAGCTCAGACAACAGGTGTAGCACGAGCTGTTCTTTATTAGAGAAGTGGTTGTAGACCGTGCGCTTTGACACGCTCGCTAATGCAGCGAGCTTATCCATGCTGGTCCCATGCACGCCGTATTCGAGAAAGGCGCGTTTCGCCGCGTCGAGTATCGCTTCGCGTTTGAGTTGGCTTCTTGTTTTTTTCATTTCAATCATAGGGTTATGCAAATCTAGCAGGTTACGGTAAGAAAATCTACACCGAACAGTTTACTTTTCTAGCTTTCCATGTAAACTACACCGTATAGTTTACTTACAAAGGAAGCAAGGAAAATGAAACGCAAGACGGTTTTGATTACGGGTGCCTCGGCGGGCATTGGCAAAGAGACGGCCAAACGTCTGGTTCACGAAGGTCACATCGTCTATACGGCGGCGCGGCGAATCGAAAACATGGACGATCTGAAAGCATTGGGCTGTCGCCCGTTGAAAATGGATATCACCAGTGAGACCGATATCACGGCGGTGGTTGACACCATTCGTGATGAACAAGGTGGCGTCGATATCCTGATTAACAACGCTGGATTTGGTACTCAAGGATCCGTCGAGGAGACCACGCTCGACGACGCACGCTACCAGTTTGACGTCAACCTATTTGGTCTAGCGCGACTCACGCAGTTAGTTCTGCCGACTATGCGCGAAAATCGGTTTGGCAAGATCATCAATGTCTCTTCAGTCGGCGGAAGAATATACGTGCCCCTTGGCGGTTGGTACCACGCGACCAAACATGCGCTGGAAGGGTGGAGTGATTGTTTGCGTACAGAGGTGGCTCAGTTTGGCATTGACGTTGTGATCATTGAGCCCGGTGCTATTGCTACTGAGTTCAACGACGTTTTTGTCGGGCCGATGTTGGAACGTTCAGGCGACGGCCCCTATAGGCAGCTCGCTCATGGTTTGGCGAAAATGGCCCGCGACATGGAATCGCGGCCAAGTGGCAGCTCGCCGCCGGATGTCATTGCGCGGACCATCGTACGAGCGATCAATGCGCGTCGTCCCAAAACTCGGTACGTAGCCGGAAAACTCGCTAAGCCGATTCTTTTTGCTCGCCGCGTGCTAAGCGATCGAATGTTCGACCGACTAATCGGCACGATGGTGGCATAGCGATTGCTCGTTACTGCCATGGGATTGCGGTGTCTCGTCAGCGATGCCCCAGCCGATTACTTTTAATAGGTATCCAAACAAATAAGCGGAGTGTGTCCACTATGAATGTCCTCGGCAAATTCGTGTCGAATATGATGATTAAGCCTTATCAGTCACCATTATTTGATACGCCAGAAGCGCACGATCTCGAATACGAAGATGTAGAGTTTAAAACAGCCGACAACGTGACGCTGCGCGGATGGTTGATCAAAGGCGGTACCGATCGGGTCATTGTTCAGAGTCATTTTGGTGTGCAGTGCAATCGCGGCGGATGGTCTCGTAAAGGCAAAGGTCCGATCGCGCCCTGGAAGTCAGATATCCAATTTTTGCGGCAGGCAAAGTCTTTGTCTCAGATGGGGTATTCGGTGCTGATGTACGACTTGCGCGGCCATGGGCAGAGTGATCTGGGGCCAATTCCATGGGTGAGTTGGGGGCCACAGTAGGCCCAAGATGTGATCGCCGCTGTCGATTACGTGACCGGGCGGCAAGAGTTCCGTAACGCGACGATCGGATTGCTTAGCATTTGCATGGGCGCGGCATCAACCACATATGCGTATGGTCTGGCTGACAGCCTTCAGAGCCGGGCGCAGGTCAAAGCGCTAGTGGCCGTGCAGCCGCTTTTATACCGTCACTTTGTTAAGGCGCTCGGCATGCCAGAGTTTCTTTTACGATCTGGTGCGAAAGTCTCGCAAACACGGTTGGGATTTGATATCGGTAAGCCAAATTTTATCGATGATGCAGCTGAGGTTTCGGTGCCCACGCTGCTGATTCAAAACAAAAACGACCCATGGACCGACTTGTCGATGGTGCAAGATTATTACGATGCGCTAACTGTTGAGAAAGCGCAGCGCATGCTAGATCTCGAAGCGAGTCGTTTTGCGGCGTATGACTACATCGGTCGGGAACCGGCGGTGTTCGCCGACTGGTTTGATCAGCACTTGACGAAAGAGGAGGATTCGCAATGACATCCAAATGGCTTATTGCCGTTATCCTATTGCTTGTGATTCTCGCGGCATTGGCGTTTTTCAGTCGAAAGTCGGTGCGTGCGGAATTGGCGATAGCCGCAAACCCTACAGAGGTAGGGTCCACGATTACGGATCCAGACTCCTATCCATCTTGGAATCCTATATTGATCGAGGTGAACGGTCGGTTCATCGAAGGTGAGACATTGGCGGTCGTGATGAAAAATGACGACGGGAGCACGACGAACGTCCAAGCCAAAGCACGCAAGGTGGTGCCAAATTCGACGCTCAATCAAGTCGGCGGCATTCCGGGTGTACTGACCTTCGATCACACCTGGCGCTTGGAAGAGACGGATGAGGGAACGCGCGTTACACAATTTGAACAATACCGAGGAATTGGCGTGTTGTTTTGGGATCCGTCTTCCGTGCAACGCGCCTACGCCGAGGGCAATCAGCGCCTCTAACGTCGTTTGGAGTCAAGATAGATTGAGCTGTCAAGGTGCTTACGCCGCTTAGTCTAAGCGCCTAAATTTCAAAGAAGAGTGTTCAATTAATTGCGGGCGCGCTGCCCAGCGCGGTCGATGGCGAAAGGCAGTGCGCGTCGCGCAGCGTTCGGCGGTAGTTAGCAGCGAGAATCGTTTTGTGCTGAATGTTGGCGACGACGCTGTTTTCCCAGCCACCGGCGTCCAGTGTTGATGCTTGCGCCTTGAAACGCATCAATTTTCGATCGAAATCAGATCTATTCGATCGCTCAGAACGTCGGTTGTCGCGATGTTATGGACCAGTCCGATTTTCGCTAAAACCTGCAACACCCACCAACCCGGATCCCACTGGCCGCTTTTTAATCCTAGGCGCGCTGAGCCCGGAAAAGCATGATGATTGTTGTGCCAGCTTTCGCCCATTGTTAGTAGCGCGCACCATCGAACGTTGTAGCCCTGCACGGCGGCACCGGTGACGTGCCAATCGCGATCACCGCTATTGTGGGCGAAGTATCCAATTAGCCAATGACCAAGGATTGAGATGCTTGTGCGCGAGCAAATTCCCCAGAAGACCCACGACCAACCGCCCAGCCAATAGAAGAGTGCGGCCCAAGGCACTTGCTGCAACATCCAGGTTCTTTCCATCCACAGGTAAATGCGATCTTGCTCGATGTCTTTCTCAATTCTTATCTGCGGGTTGTTCACTAGTTTTATCGAGCAGAATAGCTGCCACCAAAGATCGCGGTACCAGACTTCCTTGTGTGAAAAGTAGTCGTGGCAGTCGGATTGCCTCTGCGCCCAGTCGCGCGTGTCGTGGGTGCGTAGCATACCGAGTGGGCCAGCTAGGCCGACCAGAACGCCGAGATGAACAAAGAAATATTCAAGCCATTTCGGGCATGCGTAGCTACGGTGTATGAACCGACGATGCATACCAAGGGAGTGGCCGAAACACAGCGTGAATGCAGTGAAGCCGATGAACAGTGCGACGGCGCCGGGTGTGATCGTAACGGCGCTGCCGAGTGTTCCAAGCGTTAGCATTGAACCTACCCAAGCAATCTTGATCGGGTCCGCGCGAACGTCACCGTGGTCTGCTCGCCCTGGTTGGTCGAAGTAGTCAATCCGCGGATTGACGTATTCGCAGTTATTGCTGCTCACGAATCATCACCTCATCGATGAGAAAGTCGGCCATTTGCGACACGCCGTACTGCTGTAATGGATGGAAATACCAGGCGGGATCGAGTTTCCGCCGATAGTCAATTCGCAAAGAGATCTCTGTTTTATCAGGGCCGAGCTCAGTTAGCGTGATTTCCGTGCCAAGCGGAGTGAGATAAGAAGAGAAAAAGGTCGTATCGTGAAGAAACGTCGTACGGATCCTGTTGGGTTGTACGTCAACGATCTGCAGATGTAATTCGCCTTCATGCGTATTGGTAACAAACCATCGGTGATAACGCGTTCGCACGTAATGCACATCACCGGGGTTCAGTGATCCAGCCTCGATTTCATAAGGCATAGGGAAAAGAGCGAGCATCCAATTTCGATCTTTACGCAGATCGAACGGTTGAGCGATATTGTCCATCACTTGCTCGGCGCTGAGGTTGGTCGTCTTGGTCACAACGACATGACTGTCACGCGGCACTGTGAGCGTGTCGGTGGTGCCCTCTAACGACGATGCCAAAACCAGGATGGGTAAAACGACGGCATAGGTGTTTCCATGTTTGCGCGCTCGTGACACGCCAGCCCAACGAAACACAAATGCGATTGACACGACCAAGAAGTAAATCGGCAAAAAGAAGACGACGCAAACGAATCCCTCGAAAAGGACGATCGAGCTGGCTAGGAATACGGATAGCGCGGTAAGGGAGTGATCTCTGTATTGATGCCACCACTTCTCGTTGGTTTTCACTGGACGGTAGAGAACGATCACCAAGGAGATAATGTAGGGGATACCGACGTAGAGCAGGGCGGATGTGTCGAATTCGTACGCCATCAGTAGACGCACAGCGATCGACGCCAGGCCAACAAGAATGATCCAGGCGACTGCGTTGACTCGTGATTCGCCGAATCGATCCTGCAAAGACGCCCATTTATTGCGCCAGTCATTCAGGTTCATTCGCTGTATCCCTTGGGCCGTCGTGTGGTAATATAAACTATGTAGTTAATTAACTAATTAATTAA
>JBCCHD010000071.1 GCA_039028935.1 Pseudomonadota bacterium
GCATGGAAAATCTTTGATCCATCCTTGCTGTACACATTTTCATGTGGGGAATCGCCCGTGGGAAAACGCCCTACCTCTTGCCCAGACTCCACATCGAGCACATGCACCACATTACCCGTCGAGGCAGACACCGCCACCTGTCGCCCATCCGGTGATAAAGCCATATGGTCTGAACGAAAACCGGCGACTGGGAAGCGCCAATCGATTCGGCCGGTGGATATGTTTACGGCCACCACATCCGCAAAGCTGGGACGCGAAATGATGAGCCTTTGGCCGTCTAGTGAACTATACATGTCGTCCACATACTGATTGTGGCCCTCACCGACAAGCTCGCGAATGCCGTAGAACATCAAACGCTGGACAAACCGCTCGCGTATCTCCTTTAATCGTTCTTTTTTATCGGGAATTCCGTCTAACACTCCGATCACTTCAAAGGTGCGCGAATCGATAACCGTTATCGTTCCTTGCCAGTTGTTGCCGACAAACACAACAGGCTGCGGCCCTTGCACGACACCCGCCTGCTCGGCAATTTTCTTTAAACCCATCGGGTCAATGGGCGCGACATGATTCGGCGCCTCCTCTAGATTGGCATCAATCGTTTTGAGTGCGGCATACTGACCAAGCCCCAAAAAAACAATCAACCCAAAGACAAGCAGCGCAAACGCTCTAAGCACCCAGCGGAGAAACATGGCTTTCCTTCTGCAGTTGATACAATCGTAAAAAGACTGACGCCATAGTAAGCTAATTCGAATTATGCGTCGACGCGTGACAGGCGGTTCGACTGACCATTGCCGGTATGGTCGCGTCGCGAGCTGTCACGCGATCATTTTTCGACTCTTAGCGCCTCCAAAAAAACAGGGAAAGCGAGAAATTCAATGCCTACTCAGCAGCAAAAAGCCGACAAATTCCATGCGTTACACGTCAAGGGCGATCCGATCGTTCTGTTTAATATTTGGGACCCGGGATCAGCCAAAGTGGTGGCCGAGGCCGGCGCGCACGCGCTGGCAACCGGTAGCGCGCCGGTTGCCATGGCGCAAAACTATGGTGACGGTGAACAACTTCCGCTAGACCAGGCTTTGGCCAATGCCGCACGTATCGCGGCACAAACCGATTTACCATTGACGCTCGATTTCGAAGGCGCTTATAGCCAACAACCTGAAGGAATAACCATAAACACACTGAGGGCGTTAGAAACCGGAGTGATCGGCTTCAATTTCGAGGATCAAATTGTTGGCAGTGACCAGTTCTATCCGATCAACGAGCAAATCACGCGTGTCCTCGCAATGCGTACGGCCATCGAAGAGTCCGGCATTAACGCGTTCTTAAATGCTCGAACCGATCTTTTTTTGAAGTCGAGCGCCGAGCATCACGCTGACCATCTTAACGAAGCGATCGAGCGCGCCGAGGCGTACGAATCTGTCGGGGCCAGCGGATTTTTTGCGCCAGGTCTTACCGATATCACCCTCATCGAGTCGCTGTGCAGCCGAGTCAATTTGCCGGTCAATATCATTATGCTTCCTGGCTGCCCACCTAAAGATAAACTCAGCGCCGCTGGCGTTGCCCGAATCAGCTATGGACCGGTCCCCTATCGTTCGCTTATGGCAAGCTTAGGCGAGGCGGCTCGAAGCGCGTTGACATAGCGACTGTGGTACCGATTGAATGGCGAATACGCATTGAGCATTGTGCGTCAACTTCCATTTCTGCTTACTCGACGCCAGCGCCCCATTGAACAAGACGGGCTACTGCGAAACAGAGCTCGATTCATCGAAATAAAAAAAACCGACAACGTCCAGAGACGTTGTCGGTCCTATGGCCGGCGAAATGGAACGCCGTTGTTACCGTCTAGTGATCACTAGACGATTTTGAATGATCCTTTCATCACGGCCCAGTGGCCAGGGAAGGAACAGTAAAACGTATAAGACTCGGCGGCGTCCAGATCAGCGATCGAAAACGTCACTGAATCCGACTCACCGCCGCCAATCAGTTTCGTTGACGCAATTACGCGCGCGTCGTCGCTG
Organism: Pseudomonadota bacterium; assembly: GCA_039028935.1. NCBI lineage: Bacteria > Pseudomonadati > Pseudomonadota > Pseudomonadota bacterium. The sequence continues at coordinate 2,019 of JBCCHD010000071.1, forward strand.
GGTAGATAGTTACCCTCGACACCAGCCGCAACGCCTGCTCCGGCGACCGCCTGGTATTCCGATGACTTGGACAACACCCAGTTGTGCCCCATCGCGGCGGTTGGCATCTTGCCCGTGTGGGTAAGCTTCACGCTCACCTCTTTGCAGGACGCTTCGACTTCCATCTCCGATACGCTGAATGTCAATGCATCGCCAACCTCAATTTCAAACTCGCAGGCGGCGAAGGCTGAATGCCCAATAAACAATGCGGCAAACGCAAAAAGTATTCTCATGATGTCCTCACAACCAAATGTATTCGCAGATTAAAGGTCGCGCTGTTGACTGCCTATTTACTGACAGCGCGTTAGCGCGTCGCAGCATAGACTATCCAGGCGGGTGTCAACGCCAGATGAAATCGCGGTCACGTTAGGCGCCACTCGGGCCGCTATTCCGCCGCAACACGGTGATCATCACCTGATCGAATACTAGCCAAATTACCCAATTATTGACAGACAGAGCCCGTCAAACCGACGCGCTAACGAACTCGAACGAACCAGTAGATGAGACCATAGACGTATAGAATATAAGCACTTAGCGCCGCCGCAAGACCCAAAAAAAGGCCCCGCCGAAGCGGGGCCTTTCATCTACCCTTCGAGATGACTGACTAGTTGGTACCAGTGGCACCTGGTCCAGGTGGCATCAGGAAAAAGTCAGCAAATAGCGCGTAATCGGCGAAGTTACACACACCGTCGCCATTGAAATCCTCATCAACATCGCCGCACGCGGTATTGAACGTGGGCGTCCAGGCATTGACGTCAAGGAAGTTAACCACGCCATTATTGTCTAGATCAGGATCACACGCGTTACCGAACCCATCCCCGTTCGTGTCACGCTGATCGGCATTGGCCACCAACGAACAATTGTCCAAACTGTCGTCGACACCATCACCGTCGGTATCCAGAGTGACATCCTGCAGTACTGGAATCAGGCACCACTCATTGAGAATACCCGGGTCGGCATTGAAATCGTCACGAATCGTGAGGCGCCAATCGCCCGCCAGTGATTCACCGGCAAAATCCGCCAACGTTCCGTCTGGATTGACCATGCCAACAATCGCCGGGCCTGGCTCACACTGGTCTTCAACGATAATCGTAGAGGCATCGTTGAATTCCGCGAGCACATCGTCCGCACCACAACCATCGGATGAGATCGCCGGCACACCTGGACGCGCCATGAGCACGACCGAGGTGCCGGTATCGTCATGGAATAAGGTCAACGTCAAATCGCCAACCCAACTGTGCGTGGCATCGACCGACACCGCCAGACCATCGAGAATACCCGGGTCTGCTACCGTCATCGTGGTCTCAACTGTCGCCAGATCCACGATCGGCAACGCCGGTGCCTGGCAGATAATCAGGCCTGTCTCAAATGAACGCGCGGCGCTGTACGCACCCGAACCACAGACATTGATCGCACGGACACGCCAGTAGTACGTCGTGTTGGTATTCAGCGCTGCCGAGGCCGTGTAGCTCGTCGTATCGCTGACGCCAGACTCGACGATATTGGTAAAGCCCGCATCGGTGGCAATCTGAACTTCATAGCTGCCCGCCTGTGTGGCATCGCTCCAAGTGAGGGTTGGCACAGTCGCCTGATCGGTTGCCCCATCAGCCGGCGCAACCAGCGCCGCAGAGCCCGGAACCGCATCGCTGGCATTAATCGCCACCGATAGATTTCGGTCATCCGTACCTGTCGCCGACCCTAGGATATTGATGTCGTATTCACCCGCCGTCACCGATCCACCAGCGGTAATCATCGCGGTGGTGTTTGCACCGGGTGACACCGGGTTTGCGCCGAAATTAACGACGAATCCAGCCGGTAGCGACGGCGTCGTTAAATTGACCGGAGCAGAGAATCCTTGCACCGAACCGATGTTAAGCGTCGTGTTGATGGTATCTGGCACACAGACATCGAAGCTATTCGGATCCGCACCGAGTAAGAAGGTCGGTTCGGCACCGACATTTAAGACATCCGCAACAAAGGTATCCGTTTGAGAGGCCGTTCCGCCGTCTGTGGGACGGTTGTCTGCCCAAATCGGAATCACTTTACCGCCGACCACGGAAACGCCATTGTAGTCGCCCCACTCTTGACCGGTGGTGACGTTGACCGATGTTTCGCTGGAGACGCGCGTCGGCTCATCCCAGGTCACACCACCATCCTGCGAAATCGTGTAGTACAGGTCGACACCCGTGCGTCCGGTTGAATTGCGCGTGTCGTAGTACACCACATGCACGTTGCCGAATTCGTCGACCGTCATCCACTGATTGAAGCGGTCGACGTCATTCACGTCAGCCGTATCATGTGGAATCGAAAAATTCCACGTCGCACCACCATCACGTGAGTAATACACCTTTACTTGCGTATGGTTGTTGATCGCAGAACCCTCAGGCCCGGTCACATCGGAAAATGCCACGTAAACACTACCGTCGTTTGGACCGCCAGAATTATCCGCAGCGGTCGCGGCATAAATCCAGGCGTTGCGTGATTCCATCGCTGGGATCGGCCAGTCAAAGCTGCCGTTAGTCGTGGCCACCGTGCTGGGCGCTTCAAAGGTTGCGCCTCCGTCGGTGGATTTGAGTAACGTAACGGTCTGCGCACCAAAGGCACCATAGACATAGTAGATATCGCCGTTCGCTGTGGTGGTGATATCGCTGCCAATCCCCGAGGGCGCGGTCGGGAACGCCGTAATGTCAAAGGTCATTCCCATGTCCGTTGAACGTGCAAACTGCATCACGTTGCCGTTGTGGTAAGTCACGTAAATATTATCTTGATGGGGTGAGGTCGGCGCCCGGTCCACGTGAATCCACTCTTTGTCGCTACCGCTGGCGGTGAGATCAACACGGTTGGTCCATGTGACACCAAAGTCCTCAGTGCGCCAGAACGACACACCAATCGGACCACTCAGCGCAGCGGTGTAGCCGATGCTACCGTCCGACGACCAGTCCACTGTCGGATCACAACACGTGTTGGGCAACACACCCTGAATGTTCCAGGTGTCACCGCCATCGTGCGAGTAGTACATTTCTTGCCCGCCATTATTGTTCGCACCGGCGATCACATATTGAGGCTGAGCTGGATTGATTTCGATAGTGGGCTCATTGGCATTTCGAATCGCGCTAATGCGAAGTTCGCCATTAACCGGTACCACTCTGTTTTGGTCGAAATCAGGACCCCATATCTTGCCGTTGCGCATGATGCCGCCATATTTTTTGCGGAACATCGGCCAAGCGGCGCGTGGGTATTGCGCGGGACCCGTCTTGCTCAAATGCGGCCACGCTTTACGAAGCTCAACACGGAAGAAGGCAGGGATCTTTGACGAAACCAGCCCCTCGTCGGGCGACAGATATTTAAGATCATCCGCGGTCAGTTGATAGTTGCGATCGTCCCACAATCCAAGTCGTGCAACGCGCTCGTAATTGACACTTTGATCGACACCACGGTTTTGCTCCACGCGCGCCGCCGGCATGCCGAAAATTTCCGCCGCAACTGCGCTAACCCAGGGCGTCAATCCGAAAGCGGC
>JBCCHD010000072.1 GCA_039028935.1 Pseudomonadota bacterium
CTCGGTCGGCGGCATCCCCGGCTCAGCGCTCTCCTGTGCAGGCGGGGTACCAAGCGGATAGTAAGGTTGACTAGGGGAATCGGCAGGTTCTGAAAAATGCGGACGTGCGAAGATTGTCAGAATCGTTCGGCTGATAGATTGTTTAACCGGGCGAAAGCGAGCTCTTCTCCGTTTAGCTGGCTGATATCAGTGGCTATGCTGGTATTTGGTTCCCTCTCGTGTGAGGCGCAAGGGCTTTTCTCAGCCGTTCTAGAATCAGGTCAGCTAGCGGCTCCCACGATTCCAGTCGATCTCCAGTTTCGCACTAACACACCAGATGTGTGGGATGTTGATTTTGGAGATCTCGACGGTGATGGGGATCTGGACATCTACATTTTCGCATCAGATAACGATGCTTTTGGTGGCAATGAGCACCTTGACAGGGTCCTTCTGAACGGTAATTTGACGGGCAAGCCTGGTGCATTTGTTGCGGTCCCGGTGCAGAACGCCGTCGGCGAACCGACGATACCCTCGTTGCAGTTTGATGGGCCATTGGATTTGGGACAGCGCACTTACGATGGTGACTTAGTAGACGTTGATAATGATGGCGATTTGGACGTTTTGAGGACCGATGTATCTGGCATCTATCTCTTACTGAATAACGGGAATGCGACATTCGAGTTTCGAGATGATCTGATGCCAACAAAGGACCAGATTGAAAACGGCACAGGTATCGCTGGCTTTAATGGTATTGGCGGGGCGGGCAGTATTTACTTCGACGGCGTAGATACTGCCGATGTGGATGGTGACGGTGACCTTGACGCGGTTGTGGCGAGTTATAATCTTGCTGAAAATCTATACCTTATCAACTGTTGGGCATCACCGAGCAGTGGTGCGAGTTTGTGCACCAGCCCCGAGGGTTTTGTTATTGGTAATGTTGATAACGACACATTCGATAGCTTAAGCGAAGATCGGACCCATGGTATGGCGTTTGGAAATATCGATGCAGGTATAGCACCGGATTTACCGGACCTCTTTTGGACTAACACCGACAACGGCGTTCCAAGTCGGTTGCTACGCAATAATGGGTTGGTGGGAGATGGAAGTGGTCGGGTCGAATTTGTCGACGTCACCGACACTCGACTGCCTGGCATTGAGAATAATAGTCAGTCTGTTGATGCCGAATTAGAAGATCTAGATGGGGATGGTGATCTAGATTTATACATTGTAAATCGAGCACAAAACAACGTGCTCTTTTGGAATGATGGCAGCGGAAACTTCACAAATTTAACCACTCTACCGGCGTTGCCGGCGGGAAGTTTATCGACATACGATTTACAGATTGCGGATTTCGACGGTGATGGCGACCAAGATGTAATGGAAGCTTGGGGTGATGGTCCAGGCTCTCATGTCACTAATAATCGATTGTTGCTTAATCAGGGTGGTGTGGATAGTGATTTGATTTATGTTGTCGCTCTAAACCCATACGGCGCATTGCCTGACGGCGAACCACTTCATCGCCTCACGATCGCCGCGGGCGACTTTGATAATGATTCGGATACCGACCTCGTGGGAGGAAATTTCAGCCTCGGAGTTGGTAGTCAAAGAATATATCTTTATGAGAACAACACGTTCACTCCATCGGATCTAGATGTAGATCTAGTCATCACCATCGATGCGACCGCCAGTATGACGGTTGATGATGGATTAATGAACACTCGTATCGACCGGGCTAAAGCCCTGGCTAACGGACGTTTAGGCGACCTTAGCGTGACCGACGACCGAGTAGGCGTCAACGAATTTGCCACCGACACAGACTCGCTAGAGCGAATGCCTGTCACATTTCCAGGATTCTTTCCCGATCTTGCATTTATTGATAACACTTTTATCGCGCCGATTGTTGCTGATGGAAGTGCGACGTCCGCAGGCGCGGCCTTGCGCGTTTCGCTGGAGTCTATGCCGATGCTAGGAGATCCGACGTTTATCCCTAATCGTGAGCGTTCGGTGTTAATTATCACGGATGGATTTCACAATGCGTCTCCCACACCACAGGTGGTTATTGATGAGGACTTTGGTGGCGTTTGGCCTGATCTAAATTATTTTGTGGTAAGCATTTCTGATAATGATTTGACGGAGTCAGAGTTTCGTAAAATTACGACAAATGGGAGCAAATTTTACACTTCGCTTACGGGAGCGGATTTATCGGTTAAAAGCACTGATGCGGAAGTGGATGTGACAGGCAAACTCGCGCTCGACTTGGAATCTTCTGCGAACATTGTGGCGCTCTCCAAGTCCGACAACTTGGAGGCGTTGTTTATTGATGTCCCGGAGTCAGGGCAGCCAGCGATTTTCATCGAGTGGGATGGTTTTCTCGCCGGCAGTGAACATGCTCGGGCGGACTTTGATGCTGAGAAGGCTCCGTGGTCGATGGATTTTGCTACGCCGCAGCGTTCAGTAGGGATGGATATTGCGTCACCATTTCCCACCACCGCCACGCTGACGGCATTCAGTAATAAACGAAAAAAGCTTGGAGAAACTCGAGTTGAAGTAGGGCCTCAAGGCAGCTTCATTGGGCTCTCTAGCGATGTGCCTAATATCGCCGCAGTTAAGCTGCAGTATGCGGATGATGGCGAAGAAGACGTATTAATTCTGTATACAAATCAGTCGGCAGAAGGAGGTGGGTTCGCCATTCCGTTGGATGTCAACGATACAGTTGAGGAGCAGTTTTTTGCTGTCGGTCAAAGTGTACGCGAATTCCGTATGTCCCTGACTTGGCAACTCCCGGAGAATGCACCATTCGTATTGTTAATTGACCCTGATGGTCAAGCACTAAACTTGGTGTCGGACCCGAATGTAACACGAGTGGTAGGGGATACTTACGATGTAATAAATGTCAGAGACCCCAAGGCAGGCACGTGGACTGCACGGGAGTTCCGGCCAAGTTCAGAGAACACTTTTATCAACATAACAGCCAATAGCGGCACTATTGTCAGTAACGTTCCAACAAGTCCGATATCGTTTGATGCTGCGCCCTCTCAGTTTGTCAACGTGCTACAACAGCCTTTGGTGATAAACGCGCAGCTTAGTATGACCAAATCTCTGAGTTCGGTTGAGGTGGTTGCGCAATTCGAAGACCCTCAAGGGCGGATTTTCGAAGTGATGGCTGTTGATATGGGAAGTGGCAACTTCCAAGTGATTTTGGATAATCCAACGATTGAAGGAAATTATGAAGTCACCTTGGTCGCTGGATTTTCGGACGAGGCGGGTGTTCAGCAATCAGTGGTACGCCAGTTTTCTGTGCCTGTATCGACTCAGTTAGATAACGATCTATGTGATGAAAACTCTACCGTATTCGCAAATCCCGGTCAGCGGGTCGCAGACGGTCAAAGTTTGATACAGGTGACTGCCATATTAATAGACTGTGCTGGCCGCCCATTTGACATTGAGGCGTCAGCGGTACAGTTTTCGTCCACTGCGGGTAGTTTTTTAGGAGTAACAACATCCGTAGGTGGCGGTATCTATACTCGAGTTCTACAGGCGCCAAGTAAAGTCGGTGAAGCTCAATTGTCCGTATCGGTAAACAGTCAACGGCTAATGAACACCGGCATCGTTAATTTTGTTGTCGGTGAAGTAGACCCGAGTGTTACGCAATTACAGTTCACAAATTCCGAAGGGTTCTTTGCAACGCAACCTGGCGCAACAGGCGTTATTTTTGTCACACCAAAAGACCAATTCGGGAATACACTTGGACCCAATTCCATAGTAGAACTTTCAGTCGCTGAGGGCTCGACAGCAGACGTTGCGATTTCACAACCTACCGTCTCTGAGACTGGCGGGTTCAATTTTGTTCTAACTCTTTTGGGTAATCCTGTGCCGGGTGTGGTGGCAATAGATGGGACAGTCAATGGCGTGGCTTTGACGGAATCGTTGATCATTAATATTGTAGACTCCAGTGCAATAACCGAAAACGATTCGGACAATGATGGTGTCCTCGACACCCAAGACAATTGCATCCTTGTGCCCAATTCGAATCAATTAGATCAAGATGGGAATGACATTGGCGATGCATGTGAAAACGGCTTTTTCCTGTGCGGCGATGCCGACCAAAACGGAATCGTAAACACTAATGACGCACGAATAATCCAACGCTGCGTCGTGGGAGAGTTTGAGTGTCCGATGACCTGTGACGTAACCGGACATGGGGACTGCAACACAAACGACGCACGCCTAATTCAGCGGTTCTCGGTCGGCGGCATCCCCGGCTCAGCGCTCTCCTGTGCAGGCGGGGTACCAAGCGGATAGCAACAAAAAGTCTCTGGTTTAGTCGCGACTCATCTGACCTGTCCTTGACCTGCTCTGGGATTTTCGGACCAGTTAAAACTTGAGACGATGTCTCCCCAGAAGCGAGGGAGCGATGAAGAAGAGTCGATTTAGCGAAGACCAGATGGTCAAGATTTTGCGCGAAGCGGATCGGGAGAGTGTCGGCGAAGTCGCGAAGCGCCATGGCGTGTCCGAAGCGACGATCTATAGCTGGCGTAAACGCTACGGTGAGTTGGAGGCGGTCGATGTGAGACGCCTTCGCGAAGTCGAACAAGAGAACGCGCGGTTGAAGAAACTGCTCGCTGAGCGTGATCTTGAACTCGATGTGATGCGTGAGATCAATTCAAAAAAGTGGTGAGCGCACGGGTCCGTCGGGAGCAGGTCACGTTGGCATGTGCGCGTGGTCTGTCACAGCGTCGCGCTTGTGCGCTAATCAAGGTGGCTCGTTCGAGCTTGGGTTATCGTTCGCGCCGGGCGGACAAAGAGCGTGCGCTCATCGAGGCGATGCGTCGCCTGGCCGAGCAATATCCCCGTTACGGTTACCGTCGGGTGCGCATCTTTCTCCAACGCGAGGGGTTTTCGTTGTGCCCTGAGCGGATGTACCGCTTGTGGCGCCAAGAGCGTTTGCAGGTGCCTCGAAGGCGACCGCGCCGGCGCGTGGCGTCGGGTCGTCCTCGTCCGTTGCCGCCCAGTGGGCCCAATCACGTGTGGGCCTATGACTTCGTGTTCGACGCCTGCGCCAACGCACAGAAACTCAAATGCCTGACCGTCGTGGACGAGTGGACGCGTGAGTGTCTCGCCATCGAGGTCGCGGGAAGCCTCCGTACGACGCGCGTGATCGATGTGTTGGCTCGATTGATTTCCACCCACGGAGCGCCGCGGTATCTCCGTTCAGATAATGGCCCCGAATTCGTGTCGGCCGCCATCATCCGTTGGTTGCGTGATGAAGGCATCGATACCGCCGCAATCGATCCGGGAAAGCCGTGGCAG
>JBCCHD010000073.1 GCA_039028935.1 Pseudomonadota bacterium
CGACATCCTCAGTCAAAACATCAATCGCAAAAACCTGCCCAATTTTGTGCGGGCGCTCGAACACGACAACAAACGCGTGGCGAGCGGCGTCACCTGGGCGCTGTCGTCTTCGAAAGGCTTCGACCCCAATACCTTGTTCGACTTTTTGGATGACGACTCGATTCCGGCGGCGCAAATCCTCAAGATCATGGGTGCCCATAAAGATCGACTGAGCGTACGCAAACTGCTGAGCGCCGCCTACAACATGGAGCACGGCGAAAAAGAAGTCGCCATGAAAATGGTCCAAGAGATGGCCACCGAAGCCATCGTGCCCGATCTACTCGAGCGCATCTCTGGCAAAGATTCGCTCATCCGCTGTTACATCATTGCCGCGCTGACGCGTTTCCCTGGACCTCAGGTGCAAAAGGCGATTCAGGATCAGCTCAATGATCGCGACAATGACGTAAAGCAAGCCGCGTTGTCGGCACTGTCGCGAATGGGCTCGGATGTTGACATCACGGTGATGTGCGAGCTGTTGCTCGATGAAGACATCGACGTGCAAAACAAAGCGGTCGATGTGTTGGTGTCGATCAACCACCCAAACATGGTGAAACACATTTTGCCGGCGCTGCAAGATGAAAACGAGTATGCACGCCGTGCCGCTGTGGAAGTGCTAAACGAAGTCGCGAGCACCGATTCGATCAAAGATTTGCTCGATGCCCTCAATGACAGCGACTGGTGGGTACGTTCGCGCGCGACGGATGCACTGGCGACCATCGGCGGGGACCGCGTGGTCGATGCGGTGCTCGAACTGGTCAACGACGACGATGAGCAAATTCGACGTGCCGCGATCGAAATTCTCAACAGCACCAAATCGGATAAGGCCACTAACTATCTGGTGGGGGCAACCAAAGACCCGGACTGGTGGGTGCGCGAACGGGCTGTTGATGCGCTCACGGAAATTGGTGACTCAAAAGCCTTACCACCGATCATTGAAATGCTGGATGGCCATCCAAAGTCGATTCCCGCCGCCTTGCGTGCGATCAGCGAGCTGGGCAGCGCGCGTGAACTCAAATTTATCGTGCCGCTTCTGTCCCGTCGTGAAAAAGAAATCAAACTCGAGGCCGCCGCCGCCGTCACGCTCTTGGTTGATGAAAGTGGCGCGTCCAATGCCGTCAAGGCGTTGTCCGAGGAACTCAACAGCGACGACGACTCAATTAAGAAAGCGATGGAACGCGCACTGAGTGATGTCGAAGCCCGTTTCTCCACGACCATGCTCGCCGAGAACCAGCGCGCCGAGCGCATGGCTGAGCCGAACATGACGCTGCTGGTTGAAAACGCGCCTGAAAAAATCAAGGAAGCGGCCACTGAGGCCCCGTCACTGGACATAGGCAACCTGTCGGCCGGCGATGTCATTGAAGGCCGTTACAAGTTTATTCAGAACATCGGTAAAGGGGCATTCGGCACCGTCATTTTGGTTGAAGACACGATCGTCTCAGAGCGGCTCGTGCTGAAGTTCCTCAATCAGAATATTTCGGCCGATGAGGAAATGATGCAGCGATTTGTCCACGAGCTGCGTTACTCACGAAAAATTACCCACAAAAACGTTATTCGCATTTATGACTTTTTGCGCTTGGGTGGCCTTTACGCCATTTCGATGGAATATTTTCCATCGCACACGCTGCGTGGCGAAATCAAAAACAATCAGCCCTTGCCCGTCAAAAGAGCCGCGGAGATCGCGCGCGACATCGCGCTTGGTATGTCGGTCGCACACCATGTTGGCATTGTGCATCGGGATCTCAAACCCGCCAACGTGCTGGTCAATAACGACGGTTTGGTCAAAGTCGTTGACTTCGGTGTCGCAGCGGCGCAATCCAGTGGTGATACCCAATTAACCAAAACCGGCTATGTGATCGGATCACCAAAATACATGGCGCCTGAACAGATTCTGGGCAAGAAAGTCGATCAGCGCGCTGACATTTACAGCCTCGGTGTGATTTTTTACGAACTGCTCGCCGGTGAACCGCCCTATACAGAGGGTGATCATATGGCGGTGATGTACCAACATGTTCAGGGCGATTACACGCCCATTCAAGAACGCAATCCAGACGTGCCAGAGTACGTGGTCAAAATGGTGGACAAAGTGCTGGCCGTGGACAAAACTGAGCGCTATCAATCGATGGAAGCGTTCCGCACGGACCTCGAAGCAATTATCGGATAACGTTTATGGCACGAATTGATGCGTTCCTGAAACTCGCGCTCGCGCAGGGCTGCTCCGACATCCACCTCGCGGTGGGCGTACCCCCGATGCTGCGACTCAGCGGCGATCTGGTTCCAATTAAGTTTCGCGAGCTCAAAGCGACGGAACTCGAGGGCTATTTCGACGAAATTTTAACGCAGGCACAGCAGAAGAAATACGCGAGCGGCGACGACCTCGATTTCTCGTACGTGACCGATGAGGGTGGCCGTTTTCGCGCGAACCTGTTCCACAAGGTGACGGGGCCCGGTGCCGTATTTCGACATATCCCCACCACCATTCCAGAAATGAGCAAACTCGGGTTGCCCGATATCGTCGAAAAACTCACCGACCTGCGGCAGGGTCTTGTATTGGTCACCGGCGCTACGGGCACCGGCAAGTCCACCACGCTCGCGTCAATGATCGATCACTTGAATTCGACGCGACCGCTCAACATTCTAAGTCTCGAAGACCCCATTGAATTTGTACACCCGAGTAAGCGCTCACAAGTCATACAACGCGAAGTCGGCACGCATTTAAGTTCGTTCGCCGACGGCTTAAGGGCGGCGTTGCGTGAAGACCCCGACGTGATTCTGGTCGGCGAAATGCGCGACGCGGAAACCATTTCCATGGCCATGACCGCCGCTGAAACCGGTCATCTCGTGCTCGGTACCATGCACACCACCGGAGCGGTTAAATCCATCGATCGTATTTTGGATGCGTTGCCATCCGAGGAACGCGAGCAAGCGAAGAGCTTTTTGTCGCAGAGCCTGCAGGCGGTGATTTCACAGATTCTTGTCAAAACACCCGACCGCAAAGGGCGCAAAGCGGTACTGGAGATCATGGTGATGACTCGGGCCATTGCCAAGCTTATCGCCAACGATCAAACCCATTTGATTCCCTCTCAGGTTCAAACCGGTAAACATCTTGGTATGCAGCTGATGGATCAAGCGTTGCTTGACGCCGTCACGGCACGGCTGGTCAATGCCGACGACGCCTATCTGTACGCCGAGGACAAATCGAAGTTTGAGAAGTTTGTCACCGACACGAACATTCTGCCGGGTCTAAAACTCGAACAGGACGGATAGGGAACGCATATGGCACAGATCGATCAGTATCTCACTATGATGCTCGAGGGCGATGGTTCAGACCTGCACCTCATGGCGGGCGATCCGCCGCGCATGCGGCAGTATGGTGATCTTCAAAACCTGAGCGACAGCCCGTTAACTGCCGATCAAACGCGCGAAATCATCGACGAAATCTTCACGCCAGAGGCGCGCAAACAGTTCGAAGAGCACGATGGTGCTGACTTTGCGTATCAGCTCAACGAACAGGCCCGTTTTCGCGTCAATGTGCTCCGCCATCTAAACGGCGTGGGCACGGTTATGCGGGCCATTCCAGGTGATGCGCTGACGCTTGACGACCTCAAAGCACCGCGCGCGATTCGCAACCTGTGCAAAGAAAAACAAGGGCTCGTATTGGTGACGGGCAAAACCGGCTCGGGCAAGTCCACTACGCTCGCCGCGATGATCAACGAGATCAATGAGACGCGCAAAGGCCACATTCTCACGATTGAAGACCCGGTCGAATTTACGCACAAACGCAAAGGCTGCTTGATCAGCCAGCGTGAGGTGGGTGTGCATACGCACAGTTTCTCCGCGGCGCTCAAATCGGCGCTGCGCGAAGACCCCGACGTGATTCTGGTAGGTGAGATGCGCGACCTCGAAACCATGAGCATTGCGGTGACCGCGGCGGAAACCGGCATATTGGTAATGGGAACGCTCCATACGAACAGCGCCGCGGCCACAGTCGATCGGATTATCAATACCTTCCCAGCGGACAAACAGGGCCACATTCGTTCCATGCTGTCGACCTCGCTTCGCGGCGTGATCGCACAGCAACTACTCAAGCGCGTCGATCAAAAAGGCCGGGTCGCGGCAATGGAAATCATGATCAACAACTCGGCGATCGGCAACCTGATTCGCCAAGGCAAACTCGACCAGATCGAAACCTCGATGCAAGGCGCCGCGCAAGCCGGTATGCAAACCATGGACGGCGCGCTAAAGCGCCTCGTGCAGCGACGCCAGATCACCGGCGAAGACGCCTACCTAAAAGCCAATCACAAGTCCGCATTCAAGGAATTTGCGCCACCCGGCGCCGAAGACGACTGACATGGCGGCCACGTGGAGCGGTGAGCATTCGCTGCGCCGCGGCACAGCGCCTGTGGCATAATTACGGCTCTCATCGTAGGTTTTTCGCACTGGATACCCATGTCTGAACACGGCCGCAAAATTCTGATCTCGACTGCCCTGCCCTATGCCAACGGCGCGCTGCATATTGGGCATATGGTGGGCTATGTGCAGTCCGATATTTGGGCGCGGTATCAGCGACTGGCGGGTAACGACTGCATCAGTGTGTGCGCGAGCGACGCGCACGGCACCCCAATCATGCTCAGCGCCGCCAAAGAAGGCATTGAGCCTGAGGCGCTGGTTGAGCGCATGCGCGCGTCACACATTCGAGACTTTGACGATTTTCACGTGGGGTTCGACGAGTTTTACACCACACACTCGCCCGAAAACCGCGAACTGGTCGAAGGCATTTTTAAGCGCTTAGATGCGGACGGACATATCGACCGACGCACCATCACACAAGCGTACGATGCGCAGGAAAAAATGTTCCTGCCCGACC
>JBCCHD010000074.1 GCA_039028935.1 Pseudomonadota bacterium
GATGCGATTCGGCTCGACCTCGATTACGGTTACCGGAACTGAGTCGCCGGCGTCCGTAAACACACGGGTCATGCCTGCCTTGCGGCCGACTAAACCAATTGCCATCGTTATTCCTCTATTCACCACCGATTACGGTTGATCGGTGTCGTATTCACGGCCAGGCGAGCCCTCATCGGGGATTTCGTCTCTGGCAAAATCAAGCCCCGTAACAGCTGCGCTACTACGGGGCCGGAAAGCCGCTCATTTTAACACTTATATTTCGCCTCAGCCAAGAGGCTATAAGCATTAATTCAGCTTAATTTGCACATCCACGCCAGCTGCCAGATCGAGTTTCATCAGGGCATCGACCGTTTTGTCGGTCGGATCGACGATATCGATCAAACGCTTGTGCGTGCGGATCTCGTATTGATCCCGCGCGTCTTTGTTGACGTGCGGCGAAATTAGCACGGTGAAACGCTCTTTCTTGGTCGGCAGCGGTATCGGGCCCACTACGTAGGCGCCGGTACGTTTGGCGGTTTCCAGGATTTCGCGAGCCGACTTATCGATCAAACGATGATCGAAAGCCTTCAGGCGAATGCGAATTGTTTGGTTGTCTGCAGTTGCCATTCGAATTACTCAACAATCTTCGATACGACGCCAGCACCCACCGTGCGACCGCCTTCACGGACCGCAAAGCGCAAGCCCTCTTCCATCGCGATCGGCGCAATCAACTTCACGCTCATCTTCACGTTGTCACCCGGCATCACCATCTCAACGCCCTCAGGCAAATCGCAAGCACCCGTCACGTCCGTCGTGCGGAAGTAAAACTGCGGACGATAACCGTTGAAAAACGGCGTGTGTCGACCACCCTCTTCCTTGCTCAAGACATAAACCTCTGCCTCGAACGCAATATGCGGGTTGATGCTACCAGGCACACACAACACCTGACCGCGCTCAACCTCTTCTCGCTTCGTGCCGCGCAACAGTACACCCACGTTGTCGCCAGCCTCTCCAGAGTCCAGCAACTTGCGGAACATCTCTACACCCGTCACCGTGGTCTTCTCGGTCGCTTTGATGCCGACGATCTCAATCTCGTCACCCACCTTCACGATACCGCGCTCAACGCGCCCGGTTACCACCGTGCCGCGACCTGAGATCGAGAACACGTCTTCAATAGGCAGCAGGAACGGCTGATCAATCGGACGCTCAGGCTGCGGAATGTAGCTGTCCAGCGCTTCCATCAGCTTGCCAATACTCGGCACGCCGATGTCGCTCGTGTCGCCCTCAAGCGCCTTCAGCGCAGATCCGGTGATGATCGGCGTGTCGTCGCCCGGGAATTCATAAGAATCCAGCAGCTCGCGCACTTCCATCTCAACCAGCTCAAGCAGCTCTTCATCGTCAACCATGTCCGCTTTGTTCAGGTAAACCACGATGTACGGAACACCCACCTGACGCGCCAGCAGAATGTGCTCGCGGGTTTGCGGCATCGGACCATCGGCCGCGCTGCACACCAAAATAGCACCGTCCATCTGCGCCGCTCCCGTGATCATGTTCTTCACGTAGTCCGCGTGGCCCGGGCAGTCAACGTGCGCGTAGTGACGTGCTGCTGACTCGTACTCAACGTGCGCCGTCGCAATCGTAATACCGCGTGCGCGTTCTTCCGGCGCGTTATCAATCTGATCGTACGCCTTGAAATCGCCTCCACCCATCGCTTCAGCCTGCACCTTCGTCAATGCCGCCGTCAGCGTCGTCTTACCGTGGTCGACGTGACCAATCGTCCCCACGTTTACGTGTGGCTTCGTTCTTTCAAATTTCTCTTTGGACACCGCTTTAACCTCGTTAAATAGTCGTAGTGTGTTTCTGTTTCGATCAGGATGCTTTTTTCATTACCGCGTCGGCCACCGTTGTTGGCGCCTCCGCATACTTGCAAAATTCCATGGAGTAGGTCGCGCGACCTTGGGTTGCCGAGCGCAAATCAGTGGCGTAGCCAAACATCTCGGCCAACGGCACTTCCGCGCGAATAATCTTGCCCGCAGGCGCATCGTCCATACCCTGCGTGATGCCACGACGACGGTTCAGGTCGCCCATTACATCGCCCAAATAATCTTCGGGGGTAACAACCTCAACGCTCATCAAGGGCTCAAGCAGCACTGGGTTGGCGTTTTGCGCGCCAGCACGAAAACCCATCGATCCGGCGATCTTGAACGCCATCTCGCTCGAATCGACATCGTGGTAGGAACCGTCGATTAGTGTGACTTTCACATCGACCATCGGGAAACCAGCGATTACGCCGTTTTCCATCTGCTCCTGAATCCCTTTATCAACCGCAGGTATATACTCGCGCGGCACCACGCCGCCGACGATTTCGTTGACAAATTCGTAACCACTGCCGGGCTCTTGCGGTTCAATGCGCAGTACGACATGCCCGTATTGACCGCGACCGCCAGACTGGCGCACGAACTTGCCCTCTTCCTTCTCGACAACGCTGCGGATCGTTTCACGATAGGCCACCTGCGGCTTACCGACGTTAGCCTCGACACTAAACTCGCGACTCATGCGATCGACGATAATATCAAGGTGCAGTTCGCCCATACCGGAGATGATGGTTTGGTTGGACTCCTCATCGGTGTGCACGCGAAACGAGGGATCCTCTTGCGCCAGCTTGCTTAGCGCCACGCCCATCTTTTCCTGGTCGACTTTGGTCTTTGGCTCTACCGCAACCGAAATCACAGGATCCGGGAACTCCATGCGCTCAAGCGTAATGACTTCTTTGAGGTCGCAAAGTGTGTCCCCAGTGGTCACATCTTTGAGCCCCACAGCGGCGGCGATGTCGCCCGCGCGCACTTCTTTGATCTCTTCGCGATTGTTCGAGTGCATCTGCAAAATTCGCCCAATGCGCTCTTTTTTGCTCTTCACCGGATTGAAAATGGCGTCACCCGAACTGAGGACGCCGGAGTACACCCGGAAGAAGGTCAGACTGCCCACGAAGGGGTCAGTTGCAATTTTGAATGCCAGTGCCGCAAAAGGCGCCTTATCGTCAGACGGCCGCTCAGCCTCGGTGCCTTCGGCGTCATCTAGAATACCGGTAATGGCAGGAACGTCGACGGGGGACGGCATGAACTCGATAATCCCATCGAGCATCGCCTGAACACCCTTGTTTTTAAATGCACTCCCGCACATAGCCGGGACAATCTCGTTAGCCAGGGTTTGCAGTCGAATGCCTTGCTTGATGTCGTCCGCACTCAGCTCCCCGTCTTCGAGGTACTTTTCCATCAATTCCTCGCTGGCTTCGGCGGCGGCCTCAACCATGTTCTCGCGATACTCTTCAGCGATCGACAACAAGTCTGCGGGGATTTCAGTTTCCTCGTAGCGCATGCCCTGGGTTGAATCATCCCAGTAGATAGCGCGCATACCGATAAGATCGATCACACCCTTGAATTCATCTTCAGCGCCAATCGGCAGCTGGAGCGGCACAGGGTTAGCGCCGAGGCGATCTTTAATTTGATCGACAACGCGCAAGAAATCGGCACCCGCTCGATCCATCTTGTTGACGAATGCCATACGAGGTACGTGATACTTGTTGGCCTGCCGCCAGACCGTTTCAGACTGGGGTTCCACCCCCCCCACGGCACAAAACACGGCAACAGCACCATCGAGCACGCGCAACGAGCGTTCAACTTCAATGGTGAAATCGACGTGGCCAGGGGTGTCGATGATATTGATGCGGTGCTGCTCGAACTGCTGATCCATACCTTGCCAGAAGCAGGTGGTAGCAGCCGAAGTAATTGTGATGCCGCGCTCTTGCTCCTGCGCCATCCAATCCATAGTGGCAGCGCCGTCGTGGACCTCACCGATCTTGTGAGAGACCCCCGTGTAATAAAGGATGCGCTCGGTCGTCGTGGTTTTACCCGCGTCGATGTGCGCCATGATACCTACGTTGCGGTATCGTCCAATGGGGGTTGTGCGGGCCACGTAAAGATCCTTGGATACTCGCTTACGTGATTACCAGCGGTAGTGGGCAAACGCTTTGTTGGCTTCAGCCATGCGGTGCGTGTCTTCACGCTTCTTCACTGCTGAGCCGCGCTTTTCAGCCGCGTCGAGTAATTCGCCGGCAAGTTTTTGCGTGGTCGACTTTTCGCCGC
>JBCCHD010000075.1 GCA_039028935.1 Pseudomonadota bacterium
ATCGACCTGAACCAATTCGACGTTGTCGTATACCGCTCTTAGGTTGTTGCGAAACCGGACAATCTGCAGATTGAGGTCAATCGTGTCGGAAATGAGCTGGGGCACACCAGCGACGAGCACTTCGATCGGACCCGCCGTATCACGTCCGTCCAACCCGCACTCAGACAGGTCGCGAATCAGCGCGCCGACGAGCAGATAATTGGGTGCCGGCACATTAAGGTCTACCGCCAACTGATTAAGGCTGGTCGCAGCGGCCCCCACGGTCATCGCATAACGGCGTGATACGTCGGTTGCGACTTGCTCGGGCATCACCGGATCGGCAACGTCGCTGGAGAGCACATCAAAACCAAACGCGGTGGTTGCCTGAATCCGGTTGAGGTCGAGTGCTGCCATAAAACTATCACCGGGCGCTTCTCGCCGGGCCTTTATTACCATCGCACTGCTGAATACCGTCACCGCGGCAAACGTCTCGCCATCGAACAGAACGGACTCCAGCGCCAGCTGTTCGTTGAGCACAATAAGTCGTGCGCGGCCTTCTTCGTAGCGCGAATCGGATGGATCTGGATAGAATCCGCCACGCGCTTGCACCAGCAACGAACCTCGCGTTGCGGGTAAATTAACGCACCATCGCCCCTGCGCATCGGTCAGCGTTTGAGCCACTGGCAGGCCGGTTGGCAGGCCCTGTGCGTCCATCTCAAAAAGCGACACATCCGCGGCGTTGACCGGGCCTAGCGTCACGATTCCGCAGGCGTCGGCCGGTGGCATCACCACTTGTCCAATCTCTGACACCACAACATTGACTGTCCCACGCGTGACGTCGATGCCGTCCGTTATTGAGTACGCCATCTGATCGTCGCCCACAAACCCTGGATTTGGCGTGTAGCGCAATTGATCGTCCGATAAGTCGCCGGGCGTGTCATTGTCGAATCGCTCAACACTGCCGTTTGACGCGCCAGAGAATCCCAATAGCTGCAAGGGTTGATTGTCTGCATCGCTGTCATTCGCCAGTACGTCGACCGAGAGAGTCTGCGCTGCCTGCGTGGATACGTTATCGGTTTGCGCGATAGGTGGTTGGTTCAGCGCGGACGCCGGTATCGAGCCCACCGCGCCGACGACCACACTCACATAACCGTTGGCGCGACCGTCCCGACTATCGGACACCGTGTAGGAGAACACGTCGGTTCCCACAAATCCCGGGTTCGCCTCGTACACCAGCGCATCGTCGCCCGATACCGTTGGCGTACCGTTACTGTCGATACTCACGCGTCCGTTTGCTGGACGTCCGGTAAACACGATTGACAGTGAGTCCCCATCCGGGTCGCTGTCGTTACTCAGTACGTCTACGGCTAATGAACCACTCTCCACTGAAGCGAAATCATTGATCGCGACGGGTGCTCGGTTTGGCGTAGAGAGACTGGGCGGCGGCGCGGCCGTCTCTCGCGGGGGCGCCGTTGCGCTTCGGTCGCCGCTGCCCCCACAGGCTGTGAGAGCAATAAGCGGTAGGCTCAGCCAAGCCAGCCGCATGTCAGCAGCTCCTTAGCGCCAGAACGGCGAGACGGACTGAAACTTGAGTGGGTGGCATGAACGCTCCGCGTCACTGAGATGCAAGTGTAAGTAATCGCTGGAATTTGGCCTGTGCGACCCATCACAATTTGAGGGATGATGGCCGTTGATCTAGGCGAGCATGTGCGAAACACAAAAAAGGCCCGCCAAGGCGGGCCTTGATTCACCATAATCGGCGGTGTCAATCACCGCGTTGGAACGCAGCCGATCCGTCTACGGTCGTGTCGCCTTGCTCCAAACTGAACGTTAAACCGGCACCGGTCACTTCTCCGGCATCGTTGCCGCTAAAGAAACCACCGAGGTCGCCCGATCCTTGCTCAACCGCGCCTCCCGATGACACTTCAACCGAATCGAACGCGCCGGCAAATGTGGCGTCTGCGGTGTTAATGTCAACATCTTGAGCACTTGCATTCCACACTTCCGCGGTTTCCTGAATGGACAACGACACGTCGGCATCGACGGTTTGTGCGGTGAAGTCCGCAGATAGACTCGCTGAGCCCAGCGTACCCACATTGCCGCGATTGTCTGTTGGGTCCGTGTTACCCACTAGATCAAAGTCCGCGGTACCGGTGGTTGGCAGCACTGGCGTCACCGACCCATCCGCTGCCGACACATAGTGAACACTACTGTCAATATTGGTAGAGGTGGTGGCGGCCGCTGATTCAGACACGGTACCGGTCGCCCAACGACCCCAACTCAAATTCGTTGCGCCGGGGCGATCGCTATCTTGTCCAACGTTGACCGGGTCGGCACCGACAAGCGCGACATCCGAAGTGGCCGTCGAGAATCCAATGACCGCACCGTCGGCATTGCGCAATGGACTGCCCTGCGCGCTCACCACACTGTCGCCCGCCGCACCAAAGCGACTAACGGCAATGGCACCGGAGCCGCTGAACCCTTCCGTGTCGCCGACCACAAGATCATTAACCTCGCCAGCACTGTTTGTTGATGTCACACCAACGTCTGCCGACACCGACGATTGGGCCGAATCGGCAGCGGCCGGTTGGGCACTATTGACAGCCGCGGACGTCTGCGACGACATCATATTGCGCGCGTCATCGCTGACGGTAGGCGCCGAGCGCGCATCTTTTGCAAAACCGTAGTCACCCGCATCGAGATCGATACTGCCAGCGTCGGTTCGAACCACGACACCGCCACTGTTCACGCCAACATACAATCCATCACTCACGTCCTTGCCCAATGCACGGCTGTACGCCTCGCAGTCAGCGGAACAGTAAATGGCATCGTAGTCGGTACCGCGGATACCGATCGTCGCCACCGGTGTGTTGACCCGGTAGTTGGCTTTGTTTTCTTTACCAATCGCGCCGGTGATGGAGCGAAATCCGCCCTTGATCAACACGAAAAAACTGCGCGGTTCTTCAGCGAGTGTCAGCGCTTCGTCAGCCGGTAGCTGAAAGGCTTCGATTTTAAATTCGGTACCGGGACGCAATGCCAAAAGACCACCATCGGCCATCTGAAGCTGAGTGCGACCATTGGAGGCGGTAATGACCGTATCGCCCTCCGCAACAGAGTCGCCTTGTTTAAGGGCCTGCCGGTCGCCGTCCGCCGACGCAACATACACTTTGCCGTATACAAAGATCGCTGTGCCGGCATCGGCAAATGCGGCACCCGACCACGCTATCGCCACAACGGCAAGCGTGGTGCCCACACATTTTGCAATGAATCTGTTCATTTTGTTTTCTCAGTAGCAGACAGGCAAAAACGCCATTTCCAGTCCTGACTATTGTAGAAAGAAGCGCCGGACCTCGCCGTGATCACTTTCACGGCGCGCCCAGAGAAACTGTGATCAATGTCTTGTTTCAGTCAAATTTGTAGCGAATTCGCAGCAACGCTTCGAATCGTTCGTACTCAAAAATGTCAACAAATGTGTCGTTTTGGGTGTACGCCAACGAATGACTCAAGCGCCATCGTGGGCGAAATGACCAGTCGATAGTGGCGGCGATTCGGGCACGGTCATCCTCGCGTCGGCGATCATACAGCTGCTCAAAGAAGATCTCATCGAACTGACTGCTCTCATACAGCGCGCTGACGACCACACGCGTTCGCGGATTAAACTGCCAGCTTACCGCCGTGGTGGCATACAAAAAGTCACGCGCGTAGCGCGATAGCGATTGGCGCGGATCGTCCATGCCGGCCCCCACTCGCGTTAGCCACTGTCCCTGACCGTTTTCGCCAAACTGATAGACTCCAACCAGTCCAGCGCGGAACCGGTTAACATCTTTCACATCGAGATTGCTCGCGTAGTCAATTTGGCCCGCGTCCGCGGTCACGCCCAATCGCCATTGCGGTGTAATGGCGCGAAGCCAATTTCCACTCACATTGACCCCTCGGCTATTGCCCGAAACGATGAGTCGAATTATCAAGCCGTCACAATAACGGCCTATCAATTTGATATCGACGGTTCGCGCAATAGCCGAGGGGTCAATGTGAGTGGAAATTGGCTTCGCGCCATTACACCGCAATGGCGATTGGGCGTGACCGCGGA
>JBCCHD010000076.1 GCA_039028935.1 Pseudomonadota bacterium
GCGACCAGTGTGCCGCCGCTCGCGTCGGCGGCGTTGATGTGGCGCAGCCAGTAGCGCTGACACTTCGTCAGCGGCGTCTTGGGCTTGGGCATCGGAATCTCCTGTCAAAATCGATGCGCCAAGTCTGGGAAAGAAAATCTCAGACCGGAAGAATGCCCTTTATCGAGCGCTTACACCGCGTGGAGCCAGATCGGTAGCCCAGGTGCGGGCAAACGAGCGCACCGCCGCTTTTGTGGCGCTGTACACGCTGAAGTTACCAAAACCTTTGGTGCCAACAATTGACGCGTTCAATATGATCGAGCCGCCCTCACTGATCAGCGGCAAGGCCTTCTGGATGGTGAAGAACAGGCCTTTGACGTTGATGTTGAAGTGTCGGTCGAAGAACGATTCGGACACTTCGTCAATGGGTGCGATTTCGGCGACGCCGGCATTGGCAAAGAGCACATCGATGCGGCCAAATTTTTCTCGGATCAAGCCGTATAGTTCATCAAGATCGGTGAGGTTTGATACATCGCTGCGAACGGCAATGCTGTCACCGCCGATGTCAGCGATGGCGGCGTCGAGTGACGTTTGATTACGGCCGGTGATAATGACAGTGGCGCCTTCAGCCGCGTATTTCTTCGCGGTGGCCAGGCCAATACCGCTGTTTCCGCCGGTAATGAGAGCAACTTTGTTTTTTAATTTCAGAGACATGGGGATTCCTGTAAGGGTTAATAATTGACAAATGTAGTGATCACTATAATAATACTGTGACGGAATTCAGGGGCCGAGTCAAGAGAAATATAGTGAATACTACAAAAAAGAATTCAGAGCCGGCGAAGGGCCAACGACGAAAGGGTCGACCTCAAACATTCGATCGCGACGAAGCGCTCGGTCAAGCGATGAGCGTGTTTTGCGAGCTGGGGTATGAGGCGACGTCGGTGGCCAATTTGGGCGCCGCAATGAACATGAAACCGCCCAGTCTGTACAACGCGTTTGGTGACAAAGAGTCGCTCTTTATTGAGGTACTTGAACATTACCACCGGCCTTATCGGGATAATGTTCAGTCGTTGTTCGAGCAGACCGACAGCGCAAAGGAAGCCATACGCTTGCTGTTTCTCGAATCGAAGCGCCTGCACGGCGGCGCCAATCCGATAGGGTGTTTGGTGGTGAATTCAACGATCAACGTCGGCTCCAGCGCATCGGCGATTGCCGACAAGATCAAATCGCTTCACGACACGACAGAAAAATTGGTGAAACGAAAGCTCAAAGAAGGCCAAACGCGTGGCGAAATTGAAGCGGGGATCAATGTGACCAAGTTGGCGCGATATGTCTGTGGAATACTGCTCGGCGCCGCCGCGATGGCGCGGGGTCAGAAGTCGTCGGTCGCGGTAAGGGATATGTTAGACCAGGGTTATGAGGGGTTTTTGCGTCTGGCGGAACGCTAATGGGTGGGGCATTGAAATGCCAAGCCAGCGACGTGGAGCACTGGGTTTGAATGGTGGGCGTGGATTAGGCCACCCAACGGCTAAGTGATGATGGCCTTAATGGTGTACATGGATGTGATGTCTTTGGCTGAATCGACGCGAACAACTATGACCCGCCCAAGCACCGATTGAGCGTTCAGAATCAAGTATTAAACATGGATCAAAACGATTATTACAAAGCGCCCGAATCCTCGCTGACGGACGATGACGCGTTGGTCGAAGTGGATGCGTCAGTTGTGCGAGATCGCCTTATTGCCGAGCAATCGTACGTCCGTGTGTTTTTGATTTTGTTTGTGGGCGCGGTGATTGGTGAGCTCGCTATGGTGACGATGCTCATTGCGCCTGGTGTGTTCTTTTTGGCTTATGCGATTCCGGGTGCGCTGTGTGGTTTGGCCGTACGGCTGTTTGGTCGGGTGTTTGACCTTCGCTATCGCGTGTTTGCATCGGCCATGGCCTTTTTGTTTTTTTCGACATTTAATTTTGTGCTGTTCAGTCAAAATCCTGGTTTTGTGCTATTCGCCAGCGTAACGAATGCGATTGTGACAGGCACGCTAGCCCGACGCGGTTTCTCACCGGACGAAGAAACCGCTATTTTCTACCGCCGTTTTAATATGGAGTAGGGTCGTCAGCCGCAGCCAATTTCCGCGGTGTGTTGAACGGCGTAGTTGATCGCGCGAGGTAAGGTGTCCGCGGTTTAGAACCCGGTGCAAGAGGCTAATCCGCTTGGTCCCGGCATCGCACCAAACGCCTCGGTCATGATGCCAAAGTCAATGAAATTAACGGCCCCGTCGTCGTTAAAATCGAACAGCGGGTTGGTGCCCAAGAACTCAACCGCCAACAGGCTCACGTCAATGAAGTTAATGACACAGTCATTGTTGACGTCAGCATCGCAAGCGTTGCCGAATCCGTCGGCGTCTGTGTCGGTTTGATTCGGGTTGTCGACCTGTGTGCAATTGTCGAGGTTGTCGGCGAAGCCGTCGCCATCGCCATCATCGACGAGCGTTTGAACGGTGTATTGATCAACCCGAGGCGCCGATACGCAACTTTCGATATCCAGGCCGTTAAAGCAAAAGCCAATGTTGGACGACGAGTCGAAGGCAGGTAGATTCGGATTCAGTACCGAGGCGGCGGTTGGAAATTGATCGAAAAAGCCTGGCGCAAAACGCATAATCGCGCCGCCTGATAGTCCATCAAACGCCTCTTCTCCGCCGCTCCATTGCACCAGATGCGTGTTAGATCCATTGGGGGCTTCGATGGTCATACGCACCGCTGAAGCGAGGGAAAACACAACGTTGTCCCCAATTTTAATTACCATCGAATAGATGGGGCCGGAATTGAACGCAAACTCCGGGGTCGGGTGTGTATTGGTGGGATTTTCGGTTCCCGTAAATTCCATTGTCAGCGTGTCGCCGAACTGCGCGACGTCAGGCGATACCGAAAACCCAACGTCTGAAACGCTTCCCACCACCGTGTAACGAACGTCTGCGGCGTTGACCGGCGCTGAAAACACACTTGTCAGCAGTAATAACAGCATCAGGTGTCGGTCGGTGCAAAAGTCGTTCATACGCTTACTCTCCCTTGGTCTTTCACTCACAACAACGTCGAGGCGTTGCGCAATCAACGTGTATCGCCACGTTGCGGCCACCGGCTCATACTGTAAAGCGACGTTGTGCGTTCGGAACCCTCATTGGGACGACTCATGGTTGAGAAAGTTAAACGTATCAAAAAGAGGCGCTTGCGTGGTCGGCGACGTATATTTGGTCGTATTGCCCAATTTTGCCAGGCGAACGTTCGGTCGACAGTTGATACGGTTTGATCACCACTAACAAGTGTTCAAGGAGGAATACGATGAAAACCGCATTATCGAGTTTGTTGATGGCGCTCGTGCTAGCACTGACGCCGTTGAGTTTGGCCGATGAGGTCAACATCAACACGGCAACGGCCGAAGAGCTCGCGGCGCAGCTTAAAGGGATTGGATTAAACAAGGCCCGCGCAATTGTGGCCTATCGCGAGCAGTTTGGTCGTTTCCAATCACCAGATGACCTGAGCGACGTGAAAGGAATCGGCTTGCGCACCGTCGATGCCAATCGCGACTCGATCGCAGAGCGGGTCACTCCTCAACTTGCCATACAATCGA
>JBCCHD010000077.1 GCA_039028935.1 Pseudomonadota bacterium
ACTCCAGTGCCGTGGCCTATGTGCTCGCACCGGAGCTGTTCGAAACCCGCGCAGCCGGCGTCCGCGTCGTAACCGACGGTCCGGCATTAGGACAAACGATTTGGAGCGATCCCGAGGTCCGTTACGAAACCGGCGACTGGCGGGACCTTCCCGTCAACACGATCTGCACCGGCGTCAATAGCGCCGGTGTACTCGAGCTCTATCGCAAGACGTTGCTTAGCATTAACGGCTAATAATTTTGAGGCGCTCGTCGAGGTATTCGCCCGCCGTGTAGCGATCCGACAGCACCGTGTCGAAGCGCGCGGTTAAAAATAGCGGAGCCGAGATTCGTGAGGCATTGGCAATGTCGTCGCCGGGGTTCACCACGCGGTGTGACGTTGACGGAAAGTAACCGCCGGTCGCTTCCTGCAACATGTCGCCACTATTGACGACTAGCGTGCCCGGATCGCAAGGCACCGCATGCCAGTTACCCGCCGTATCCTGAACCTCAAGTCCCGGATGGTTCGCGGCGGGCAATAAGGTGATCAAATTGATGTCCTCATGCGCAGCAGCGCGCACCGCCTGCTCGGCTTCGCTGCCATCCAACGGCGGGTAGTGCAGGATACGAAACACACTAGCGTCCTCACTCATCATCCCGGGCAGCGGCTCTGACAGACTTGCCACGATATCCTGCGGCATCGCATCGCTGAGCCAGCGCATCAGCTCACGGCCGAGCTCGAAGCCGAGTTCGCGATACTCGTAGGTTGAGTCCTTACATCCCGGCGGCACTAGACCGTCAGCAATGACGTGATAGAACTCTTTCAGATCTTTAGCCGGATAACCCACCGCGGTTTCTGACATGGCGGTGGAGAAAAAACCTGAGTGGCCGGACTCACCGACGCCCTGTTCAACCAAAAACTCAAACTTATTGTCGCTATCAAAAAACGCCTGCCAGTCATCGCGGAGCTTTTCCAACACGGCAGCCGGAATCGGATGGTTTCTGAGCACCGCGAAGCCCGTTTCACGCAATGAACGCGTAAACGTGTCTCCGGCATCGGCGGTCGTACAATCAACGATTTGGACGTGCATCCGTTGGATCCTGTTGAGCGAGCTATAATTGTCTCACATGCGAAGCATCTTACTCATAATCGGTTTTGCCTTGATACAGGCCGCGCCGCAAACGGCGGCCGCCCAGATTTGGCCCGACCAGGATCCGGACGCTTGGTTATTGGCGTTTGTCGACGTCGAAACCACCGGCCTGATTCCCGGCTATCACGAGATGATCGACATCGGTGTCGTGATTACCGACCTTGACGGCAATACGCTCGATGAGCTGTTTATCCGCATCCAGCCGGATCATCCCGAACGTACCGACGAGGGCGCCCGCGCCGTGAACGCGTTCGACGCGACGCGCTGGAAGGAGCTGGGCGCCGACTCACCCGACGCCGCCATCGATAAGCTGGTGCAGTTTCATGACGATATCGCCGGTGAACGTCAGATCCTGATGGTGGCCTTTAACTCACATTTTGATACCGCGTTTCTTGACCACCTGTTTCGATCCCGCGAACGCAGCTGGCGCGAGCTCTACCATTACTTTGTACTGGACCTGCCGTCGATGGCTTGGAATGCGGACCTGCGCGGGCTCACCGGCAGCAATCTGGCCGTCAAACTTGGCGTTGACGACGAACCACACGTCGCAGAGTTGCATACTGGCATTACGGGTGCCAAATTAAACGCTCGCATTTATCGGGCGCTCATCGAATATAGGACGAAGGACTAGGCCATGTCGTACCAACAAGCCTTACAAGAATCCGGATTAACCCAGGCTCAGGTTGATCAATATGCAGCCGATGGTTTCCTGCGTGTTGAAAATTTCTTCACTGCCGATGAACTCGCGGCGTACGGTAAGGCCGTCGACGCGGGCGTGGCCTATCGCACGTCCGATGACCATCGTGCGATGGGCGAAAAGAATCTGTATGAGCAGACCTTCGTGCAATGCATGCGTCTCTGGGAAGACCGCGACGACGTCCGACCGTTCGTATTTCATCAAAAGCTCTGTGCCGCAGCCGCAGCGCTACTTCAAACCGACCGCGTGCGTTTGTGGCACGACCAGGCGCTCTACAAAGAACCGGGCGGGCGACAAACCGATGCGCATTTGGACTACCCGTTCTGGCCGATCAATAAGCCCGAAGCCGTGTCCGTGTGGATTCCGTTTCAGGACGTCGCCGCAGACGGCGGCCGCATGAGTTACGTACAGGGCTCGCACATTTCGGGCATCACCGACTTCGCCGATATCGGCCATCTGCACGGCGGCGACAAGTTCAATTTGCTTGACGATGAACGGGTCGCGGCGATGCCGCTGATCGGCGTCGATGCGCCGCTCGGGTCGGCCATCTTTCATCACGCCTGCACCATTCACTGCGCCGATGCCAACAACACAGACGCGACACGACGGGTGTTCACCATGGCGTACATGGCCGATGGATTAAAACGATCTCGCGACGAAGCCTACTTCGCCCTCGATCGCGACGAGCACAAAACCGGCGAATTGGTGAACGGTCCCGGGCACCCGGTGGCCTGGCCCCTCGAGACAGATGCGCTACCGCTGCCACCGGTAGAGCGAGGGCCTAAGACGGGGTTTTCGTTCGACATGCCCGACTAACTGCTCACTGGGAACCCTCATGCGGCACGATACAGCGTCAAGCGCGGCCTCGAAAGCCTCACGTACTGGCGTGTACGCTGCATTTTGACGGGCAGGATGCCCTAATGCCGCGGAGGGCCGGACGCCCGAGAGCGGCGACGGCCACGCTTTCCTTGTCTCGCACGCGCCTGAGTCTCCCCAGTTAGCAGTTAGAGCACTACTTTCAACAAGTCTTTCAGAGTTAAGATTTCGTGCGTGACCAATTCCGGCCGATCCAATGGCTTGCCGTGCGGGTTATACCAGCAGGTGTCGATACCGTAATTCACACCGCCTTGAATGTCGGATGACAAACTGTCGCCGACCATCAATGCGCCTGCTTTATCCGGCGTGCCAAGCGCTTCGAATGTGATGTCGAATATGTCAGTACCCGGTTTGGCGGTGCCCACTTCGCCGGAAATGACGATCGCATCGAAGAACATCTCGATTCCGGTTCGAGCAATGCGTGCTCGCTGCACTTCACTCAGCCCATTCGTGACCAGCGCGAGACTTGCGGATTCACTCAACGACTGCAGCAGCAACAAGGCGCCGTCGTACAAATTGCCATTCGCACCCAAACCGTGCACAAAGCGATCCGCCATGTCAGCCGCATCGGCGTTGATATTGCGCTCTTTGATTAGGGCTTCGAAACGCAGGTTACGCACGTCTTGCGGCCGGAGCTCACCGTGTTCGACGCGCTTCCACAGTGCCAGATTAATGCGACGGTAGTCGTCGACGTACGCCGCGGGTTCCTGAACACCGACTGCGCGCAGCGTCTGCTCGAACGCCGCCTTTTCGGACGCATCCGAGTCCAGCAACGTATGGTCAAGATCGAGCAAAATCGTGGGGTATCGCATCGCAATCCGAGAATTAGCCGTCAGAGCCGATATAATC
>JBCCHD010000078.1 GCA_039028935.1 Pseudomonadota bacterium
CGTGTACCCCGATAAGCCGGAAATGACACGGTCGATTGAAGAACAAGGTATTCGCGGTGTGCGCCGCGATCAGTACGCCTTGATCGGTACCGCCGGCGGCACCGTGGAATTGCCGAGCGTTGAAATTCCGTGGTGGAACTTGAGCGAAAACGAGTGGCAAGTGGCCACACTGCCGGCACGTACGATCGAAATTGAGGCGCTGGCCGAACCCGAGGTGATTCCGGTTGTTGAGGATATCGCCGCGGAGTCCGAAGTTGAGCAATCCGAGGAGTCGGATGTCGATCCGGGTTTCTGGCGTCGCGCCACGGAGTTGCTGGCCGCTGTTTGGCTGGCGACCTTAGCGCTGTGGTGGTGGACATCACGACCGGTGAAAAAGCGTCGTGAGCCCGAGCAAGTGCCGGTGCACAAACAGCAGTCGCGAATTCTAAAAAATGCACGCAAAGCCGCGGTGGCCGGCGATGCCGGTTCGGTTCGCGCGGCATTGTTGGAATGGGGCCGTATGGAATGGCCGGTGGATCCGCCGCTGAGCATCGGTGACTTTGCGAATCGTGTGAACAGCCCGTTGGCCGACGAATTGATGCAATTATCGCGCAGCAGTTATGGGCCGGAGGGTGCGTCGTGGTCGGGTGATGCCTTGGCGGGCGCGCTGAAGTCGTTCAAGACGCTGGAGTCGATGGCGTCCAATGACAGCGAAGTTTTGCCGCCGTTGACGCCGGGGGTTGGGTCGTAACGTCATCAGGGTTCGTCGGCGGCGGGTCAATCAGGCCAAACGATCTCAACATGCAAATTGTTGAAGTCTGGGTCGTCGAAGTCACCCCCGTGTCGGCATGTCATTCCCGAAGGCAGCCCAGCGATGCGAATTTCTTCGCCGTCTTTGATAATGCCGCCGTAGGCTTGGAATTCGATAAAGCGGTTTAGCAAATTCACAACTGAGTCTCGGTGTTTAGGTTGCACTCGATGAATACTTAGATCGGGTCGGCCATACTTTCGAAGGCCGCGTGTGTGAAGCCAGTCTCCGCAACGAGATTTTGAGGACAGAATGAGAACGTGCTGTCGAGGTGCTCCTGCGTCGGTTTCAAAAGCGCGTTCGCGCCATTGTTCTGGGCTCCACCAGGTGAATGACTGGGGATCGTAAAGTGCGACGCTGCCCGAATCGAATAGCCATTGAATTAGTCCAACGACGTCTCTGAAATAGTTGAGGTTGGGTGGGTCGGATACGGAGCCGCGTATGACGATGCACTCGTTTTGGTCTTCTACTAGAGCAGCGAGATGCGGATCGTCATCTTGGAGTTGGTCCCATAGATATCCCTCGAGAAATGAAGCCGGGACCTCAGGGTGTTGATCGGGTCCATAGGTCATCAGTTCGACACCTCTTGGGATCCCGGAGCACCGATAGCTACTTTGGGAAATTGTAAAGGTCGACGGCGTTGGCCCGTAAACAACGTAGAATAGGAATGGGTCGCCGCCTCCAGCGCAAAAATGGGGCCGCGCCCATTCCGGCGGGGCGTTGTTCGAAGCGTCGTGTGTCATAAAAAAATTAAACAGAGTGCTGGCGTAAAGAGTACTTAACAAGCCGCCTTACTACATACTTTCATCCGTCAAACCTCGCGATCGATCGCTTTAAAATAGCTTGCTCTGTTAATCGTATCGCTTTCGCAATAACGCATTGCTTTGTAGCGAGTGGGTATTAATAACCCGAAACGTGCTCGAACGATCGCGTCGGCCGGTAAGGTTGTAGTTCTTCGAGCGCAATACCTGCTAACACTTCGCGCGTCACCTGTTGTCCGACGATCGGTGCGAGCGAAACGCCGCTATGCATAATCGCAATGTATACGTCTGGCCTTTCAGGACTAAAGCCCAGCACCGGATGACCATCGAGCGGTAGGGGGCGCCAGCCGATATACGCGGTTTCGATCTCGGTGTTGGCAATTTGCGGCACGAACTGAGCGGCGATATCCCGAATGCGGGTGCCGTGTTGTTGCGCAATAATTTCGGACGGAAAATCGTTCGGCCGATCTTTGAGACGCAGCGCGTGCGCCTCGGTATCCGGCGCGCCATCCTGTTCGCCGAGCACGATGCGACCGTCGGCTCGTTGATGAAAATGTGCGCCGGGTGCCGCGACGATGCGATGAACGCACCGCGGTGCCGGTCGGGTCAGCGCAATAACACCCGGTGTGCTTCGTTGCGGAATATCGATATGGGCGTAGCGGCGACAAACATCGGGTGCTGCACCGGTTGCCAATATGAGTCGATCTGCTGCGATAGTACCGTCTGATGTTTCTACCGAGATCAATCGGGCACCTTTGCAAACCGTATCGACGAGTTCACACGGGTAGTGCAATTTCGCACCCAGTTGTTGCGTCGCGTTGAGCAGACGATCGGTGGCAACAATCGGATCGACCGCGCCGTCATTTCCGGAGTAGGCAACACGGACATCGGGATTTATCGACAACTCAGGTTCGAGTTCCGCGAGTTCGGGTGCTTGAACCATGCGCGCGGGCTCGCCCCACGCCAATTGCTCAGCAATCTGTTGGGCGAGTCTTACCTGACGTTCGTCATTGTCGAACCACTCCAGCGAACCGCCCCATCGGACCGGTATGTCCAGCGACCCCTGCAACTGCTTCCAATAAACCATGCTCGCTTGTGTCAACGCATGATAATGGCGCGGCTGCTTCGCCCAGGTTGCATTGATCCAGGCAAACGTACCTCGGGATGCGTGCGTGGCAGGGCCTTGCTGGTCGATGACGGTAACGTCGGCACCTGCTTTTGCCAGATGGTAGGCGATGGACGCGCCGATGATGCCAGCGCCGGCGACCACGACACGAAGTGGACTGCCCGGAGCGTGGCGCTGCTCGCAGCCGACTAGGGTTGTTGCGAGCAGCGATTTGATTAGCGTGCGGCGGTCCATGCGCTGCCTATGCGGTGGATTGTGTGCTGGATCGAGCCTAGTTTGACGGCAGACGCGTAACGCCAATTTGCGTTATCAACAGCGCCGCACCGATCAGACTGAAGCCCTTAATAAAATGCGCTTGTTGCAAAGCACGAATCACTTCGTCGGAAGCGTGCACCATCTCGTAGCCATGCACCACGATCGTGACCGGCAATAAAAAGAGCACCAACAACCAGCCGCCAAGGCGGGGTCGCCAGTTGAACAGGATCATTGCCGCGCCGGCCAGTTCAACGATGCCTGACAGAAATACCCAGAATATCGGGTAGGGGGTCG
This sequence comes from Pseudomonadota bacterium, assembly GCA_039028935.1. NCBI lineage: Bacteria > Pseudomonadati > Pseudomonadota > Pseudomonadota bacterium. The sequence goes on from JBCCHD010000078.1 coordinate 3,224, forward strand.
TGGCCGGCATCAGCGACACGTAATAGGGAATATTCGTGAAGTGGGTGATACCGGAGAGGAAAAAGAGCACCGTAAACAAGAAGCGCGCAATAATCGTCAGCGCGGCGTTATTCGGGAGTCGATTATCTGCGAGCATCGTATTTCTCCTGTTTGCGTAAGTTCGCGTCTACCATGTGCCGCTGTTTTCCATCGACGCCCACGGTTCCTGCAGCGGCAACGCGCCACCCGCTTGTAGCAGCTCGATGGAAATATTGTCGGGAGAGCGGACAAA
>JBCCHD010000079.1 GCA_039028935.1 Pseudomonadota bacterium
CACGTCTTGAAGATTGACACACGACAATGTCGTCTGGGTGAAGTTGCACCGTTGCCATAGACACGGACGACACGCGCCTGGCCGGGAGCTGATAAGTGATACTTGCGTTGTGGACCAGACGATCTCGATTTGGTCGAACTACATGATTGCTTCGCGCAAAACGAGCTGATTTCATATGAAGCCCTGGGGCTTTGCGCCGAAGGAGACGCAAAGAAATTTGTCGACGATGAAGACAATACCTACGGCGGGCGAGTCGTGACGAATCCGTCCGGTGGCCTGTTATCCAAAGGGCATCCCCTGGGTGCTACCGGCTTAGCGCAGTGCTATGAAATCACGCATCAGTTACGTGGTACAGCGGAACCGAGACAAGTCGATGGCGCACGCACCGCGCTGTCGCATAATCTCGGCCTCGGTGGCGCCTGTGTGGTGACGCTTTTTCAAGGCGAGTAACCCGGCGTAATCTCGCAGTTAGCGCTTTAGAGCCGCCGGCAACTACCGCCGGCGCTTTTTTTTTATCGCAACGCAAGCCCGAGGCGCAATCTCGGCATTGGAGAGTCCAGTGGCAGGCCCACTTGAAGGAATTCGTATCGTCGATATCACGACCATACTGCTCGGGCCGTACGGCACGCAGATGCTGGGCGATATGGGCGCTGATGTGATTAAAGTGGAGGCGCCGCCTGGCGGTGACCTCGCGCGCAACATGGGCACGGTGAAAAACGTCGATATGGGCGGGATTTATTTGAACGCCAACCGCAACAAACGCTCGCTGGCCATCGATCTGAAAACTGCTGGCGGCAAGGAAGCCCTGACCCGTCTGATTGAGAGCGCAGATGTGTTGGTTCACAACATGCGTCCTCAAGCGATTGCGCGGCTTGGGTTTGATTACGACGCCGTCGCGAAAATTAAACCGTCAATAATTTATGTCGGCGCGTATGGTTTCGGTCAAGAAGGTCCTTATAAACATAAGCCTGCGTACGACGATGCCATTCAAGCGGCTTCTGGTCTGGCCAGTCTTTTCCGTCGCCAAGACGGCGCTGCGCGTTATGTACCCTCAGCAATCGCCGATAAGATCTGCGGCCTAATGTTGAGTCAGGCGGTCACCGCAGCATTAGTCCATCACGGACGAACCGGCGAGGGCCAGTTTGTCGAGGTACCGATGTTCGAAACCTTGGTGTCGTTCAATTTGGTTGAACATCTAAACGGTTGTGCCTACGAGCCGCCTATCGGCACTTTGGGCTACCAACGAGTTGTCACGCCGACGCGTCGGCCGTTTGAAACAAAAGACGGGCACGTGTGCATCCTGCCTTACACTGATCGGCATTGGACGAATTTTTTCACTGGTGTCGGTCGACCTGAATTAATGGAAGACCCGCGTTTTGCAACCTATCGTGCGCGAATCCAAAGCGTCGAGGATTTATACACGTTCATTGGTGAGACGACACCATCGCGAACGACGGAGGAATGGGTGGCGTTTTGCGAGGAAGCGCAAATACCTTGCATGCCGGTGATCGACGTCGAAGATTTAATGGAAGACGAACATCTCAATGCTGTCGGTATGTTTGAACGCCATCAACATCCGAGCGAAGGCGACACGATAATGGTGCGACCACCACTGACGTTTTCCAAAACACCGACGTCAATTCGCTCGCACGCGCCGTTGGTTGGTGAACACTCGCGCGAGGTGCTCGCGGAACTTGGTTACGGCGAAGAAGAGGTTCGCGCAATGATCGAAGTCGGTGCGGTCGATTCGGTTTAGCGAACGATACGCGAATAAAAAAGGCCGGAATGAATCCGGCCTTTTTTTTGTGGCTTTAACGCCTCAAGCATTACAAACAGAGTGAGCGATGACAAATGTCGGGCCACGACGTCAGAACGCCAGGCTCCCACTAGGACACGAGAGCCATCAAATGCCCTAAGAGTTGGGGGATTGTGCGACGGGTCTTGTCGCAGTTTGTGTCCATTCGACCATTGAACCATCGTAGAGTTTGATGGTGCTCAGACCGGCGACTTCACTGAGCACGAACCAATTGACCGCAGCCCAGTGTCCGGTGTTGCAATAGCTAACAACCTCTTCCGCTTCGGTCAGGCCCTCAGGCAGAAGGCCTTTGAGCTTAGCAAGATCGAGCAGCTTGCCTGACGTTGCATCGAAGGTCTGCGCCTGATCAAAATGGACAGCCCCAGGGATATGACCGGCTGCCTTGGCAGCATTGTGCTTGGCCTTACCCGTGAATTGCTCGGCTGGGCGCCCATCGAGCAGCATCGTTTCGCCATCGTCGAGCGCGGCATGGACGGTTGCGCCATCGACGCGCATCTCTGGTCTCAAATTGGCTTCAAAGATGGTTGCAAGTGGGGCGGAGGGCCCAGTCTCGATTGGGTTGCTTGGATCTGCTGTCCACGCGCGATAGCCGCCATCAAGGATCGCGACAGTATCGTGTCCTGCATATTTAAACGTCCAGTAGACCCGAGCGGCGCTCCCAAAGTCCGACGCGTTGATCCCGGCTGGTACCACCACGACGGTTGTGTCGTTGTCGATCCCGAGATTGCCGATCAGGGCCTCCAGCTGGGCACCGCTTGGTGCCTGCGCGATCACCCCATCCACTTCGGTGCGCCAACCTCCTTGAAGGTAATCGCTGTGGACGGAACCTGGGATATGGCCCCTGGTAAAGGATTCGGCGGAGCCGCCGTCGATTTTGTTCCGAATGTCAAGGATGACCAGATCTTGCCGTTCGGCATTATCCTTCAGCCAATCGACGCTCACAAGCGGCTTGATGTCGGCTGCAAAAAGCGGACTTCCAAGGAAGATTACGAAGGCGGCAATAATGACGCCGAGCCCCAGAAGCCATCGAGTCGTGGATATGATGAGCTGCATCGATCGGTCCCTATAGTCGTGCGCTCATTTGCAGCTGGCGTTGCTCCACAACGGCTTCAATGGGCCGATGCGCTATTAGGAAAGCTTTGACCCTATGCCCGGCAAATTGGAGAATTTCCTTCTGCGATGAAGCCTGAACGTGCATGTCAATTCCGGCTCAAAATTGCTCACATAGCATTCAAAACGCGTCACAGGATCGCCAGCTATTGATGAGTCACAAGAGAACCACGTTAAGCCCAAGGAGGTGATGCCGTGATTTGGGCCATCGTTGTTGGTGTCGTATTGCTAGGTTTGGTCGTTATCTTGAGCGGCCTATTCCCGGGCGTTTTGGGCAATGAAGATCGTCAAATCAGCCTGACCCACAATATCCTCTGGCTGGTCCTCCTCGGCAGCAGTCTCGTTATCGGTTACCGCGGCCGAGCTCATGCCGCCTTCAAACACGCTCTTGCCTGGATTGCGATCGCTTTGGTTTTGGTGTTGGGTTATAGCTTTCGTGACGATCTGATGAGGATTGGTGCACGCATCGGCGGTGAGCTCCTACCGGCCATGCCCATCGTAACCGAGGGAGGCAATGTCGAGCTTCGCGCGGCAAGTGACGGACATTTCCAGGCTGATGCAC
>JBCCHD010000080.1 GCA_039028935.1 Pseudomonadota bacterium
ATGGTGTTCAAAAAATAGCCACTTGTGAGCATTTTCCGGTCAATCCGCTCACAAAATCATCACAGAATTGACGGCACGCTCAAGATGCGTTTAGATCTGGGTGTGCACGCGTCATCCGCACATCACAATAAAGGGTTCAATGCATCGTCCAGGCAGCACTGGGGAGTGCTGAAAAATGGGGTACACACCGAGGAGTCTGTCATCGCCTTGCTGCGCTTGATGGGCAGCAATCATGTTGACAGTGCGCTTCGGATCAACCTGCCGCAGACGGTTATATGGCGATTGAGTAAACGCTAACGGAAGGCGAATAAACCAAAACGAAAAAAACCCGGCCGTCGGAGGGACGATTGCCGGGTTTTTTGTGTGGCTAGGCCGGGCTGGAATAGCACCGACTCGGTCGCAATGTCTTAGATAAGACTGCCGAGTTTCATCGCCACGCCCATGTTGCCATCGATTTTGAGCTTGCCCTGCATAAAGCCCATAGTGGGATTGAGGTCCCCTTTGACCAACGCCATGAGGTTCTCGGTGGTGATGTCGACGGTGCATTCGGCGTCTATATCGTCGGTGGTGAGTTCGTTTTTGTTTATGACCAGCACGCCGTCCTCGCCGCAGTTGAACTTGATGACGTGCTCAAATCCTGATTTGGCGACGCGATCGCTGATCAGGTCTTTAATGGCCTCAATACTCATAGTGTTCCCCGTACCCGAAAAAAGTAAAAACAGACCTTAGCCCAAATCGGTGGTGCGTCGCAATGAATTGTCGCCTTATCGACGCGGGTCGTCAGAGGTGTTGCCGGCGGAACCACACAGCGGCGAAATTTCGGACATCCATGTCGGCTTTATTGTTCAAATTGAGTCGCTTAGTCATTGTCAGCCTGCTATTCTCAACGGGCTAAAAAGTGTGGGGCGCAGCGCGTGTGCTGCGTCGGAAAACCACAACACCAAAAGAACGGACACGCAGCGATCAGGGAGAGTCGTGAGTGTCGTCATTTTAGGGGAGAAATACGTGTTTCAAACTGTAACTGCACGCTTGTCAAAAGGCGTGGTGGCAAGAGCGGCCGCCATCTGTCTCGTGTTTGCGATGGGAAATGCTGCCTCAGCAGCGGTCTTTAACATTGCCATCGATGCCGAAACCATCGATGGGCTTGGTGCACCGGGCAATCAAGTTGTGACCATTGATCTGGCGACTGCCCTTGGCGGCGCGGCTGGATCGGAAGTGCTGATCGATGCGATCGGTTGGGACCTCACGGTTGAGACGGTGGGCGCCTCGTGGATGAGTGAAGCTACCCTCGGGTTAGGCGATTCGGCGGGTGCGGCTTTGTTTGTGAGTCCAGGTGCCGGTTTCGATGCGCCGGGAACCATGCTGTTCTCGACCGGTGGATTAATCGATCTGGTTGGCTTGGATTTGGAGTTCACGTTGTCGGATGGCGTTCTGGTTATCGAGTTCTTCGAGGGCTTTGATGATGTGGCCGGCATGACCGATGCGTTCTTGAACGGCTCAATCGATATCTCGGCAAATCTGACCGCCGTGCCGGTACCTGCCGCTGTTTGGCTGATGGGATCGGCACTGCTTGGATTGGTGGGTCTGCGACGTCGCTAAGCACGTCTCATATCGATCGTCGAGAAGATCGACACCAAAACGCGGCACCGGGGCATCCGGTGTCGCGTTTTTTTGTTGCGGATCGGAATGCCCACCGAAGCCGTATCGTGGCGTGGACTGTACAGGCGTGTGGGCGGCGCGCGGCGAGACTACTGGGCGAACGGCGTCTCGGGCGTCGTGTCACAGTCGGCGATGGGTTTGGGTTGATTGGTTGAGTCGGTTAGCCAGCACTGATCGAACACCGAGCAGTAGCACAGCGTGAGGTGAGTGGGGTCTGATTTAGCGATCGCCAACGCGAGCGCGTTATCCTGCGTTATAAACACATTGAGCTCTTTACCGGGTGACAGCACGCGCGTAGAAATATGCGATTGCATAAAGTTAAACGACGGCACATCAAACTCGGCGTTCGCCCATTTCGCCCACGTGGTATACCGCGTTTGATTATGCTCGAGCACGGCGTAGCGAATCACCGCCGGACCGGTGCCCTGATTGCTGACCGTGAACGAAAGGCTTTGGCCATCGAAGGAGCGGCCGATTTCCAGTCGCGGCCAGGTTGAGGCGCGCGCGAACGAGCGGTCAATCCAAGCGGAGTAGACCGACACCAGCACGGCGGCGACGCTGACGATCACCGCCGACAGCGCGACGATCATCTCGGTTTTTTGATACCACGGCGTTGTGTCGCTCACGTCTGCATCCAAAAGTAGGGGTTCGCCAAGCTTATCACCGACCGCACTCAGGCTCCGGCATGAGCCTAAGCCCGGGCGTCCTTATGTTTGAACTTGGGTGATTCGCGTAGCGTAACGGGGGCGTTGGCGCCCGGGCCCGGTGGGTACAGTAGCCGGAGGTTGTCGGGGTGGTTGAGCTGGCTGACTGGGCCAAGCTGGCTGCGCTGGTCGTACCGAAGCCGGGCTCGCCGCAAACGGCGCGGGACTGTCAGGCTAAGCGACCGGTTTTCGGCGGGTGTTGCGTGTTGTCGGGCCGTGCGCGCTGCCCCAGCCGCCGATTCGATGGGCAAAAATCAGGGAGAACCCGGAGCAGGTTTTGCGCGCCTTTGCGCAAATGCCTGGGGACAGGCGGGAAAGGGCGAATATGCTGCCGCGCAAGAAAGATCCTAAGCAGTTGATTTTTAGTTTATTTAAGCCTCTCGCTGATCATTGTTTCGCCGATATGACAATTTCTTTGAAATTCCTGTTGACGTCGCTTTTAGAGTCCCTATACTGCGCCTTCCTCGTCGTGCACCGCACGGCAGGAATCACCGAGAAGAAACAACAAATTGTGCGAAGAGCCTTTAACTGTTCAAACGCATGATTTATACTTGTCGGCCGCCTAGCCCCCGTTGCTGGGCGTGTTTTTTAACAACTAAATCAGATAATTTGTGTGGGAGCTCGTATCGATGTGCGGACGCATATTGAATCGAGCGACCTTATACTCAATTACTTTTAAACAGTAATAGAGTCGGGAAGCAACATTCAAATTCAAAGCTTTAAGTTATACAGAAGTATAAAGTGAAGAGTTTGATCCTGGCTCAGATTGAACGCTGGCTGCATGCTTAACACATGCAAGTCGAACGGCAGCGCGAGGAGCTTGCTCCTTGGCGGCGAGTGGCGGACGGGTGAGTACAACTTAGGAATCTGCCTAGTAGTGGGGGACAACACGGGGAAACTCGTGCTAATACCGCATACGCCCTTCGGGGGAAAGCAGGGGATCTTCGGACCTTGCGCTATTGGATGAGCCTAAGCCGGATTAGCTTGTTGGTGAGGTAAAAGCTCACCAAGGCGACGATCTGTAGCTGGTCTGAGAGGACGATCAGCCACACTGGGACTGAGACACGGCCCAGACTCCTACGGGAGGCAGCAG
>JBCCHD010000081.1 GCA_039028935.1 Pseudomonadota bacterium
CTGCGCCAGGTGCGCGCGGGCGCGCGCGGTGAGGCATCCCGTTGGCGCGGCTCCATCAAGGCGTTTGGCGAACGCCTGCGTTGGCACTGTCACTTTATTCAAAAGCTGGAAGACGAGCCGGACATCGAGTTCCAGAACATGAGCCGCGCTTACGATGGCCTGCGGGAAGACGCGTTCGATCCGGTGCGATTCGACGCGTGGGCTGCAGGCCGCACAGGGTATCCAATGGTGGACGCATGCATGCGGGCGCTGCACGAGAGCGGCTGGATCAATTTCCGCATGCGGGCAATGTTGGTCAGCTTCGCGAGCTATCACCTCTGGCTGCACTGGCGGCCTACGGCGCTACATCTCGCGCGGCTGTTCCTGGACTATGAGCCGGGCATTCATTTCTCGCAGGTGCAGATGCAGTCCGGTGTTACCGGCATCAACACCTTTCGAATTTATTCGCCGATCAAACAGGCAGCGGAACAAGATCCCCAGGGCGTCTTCATTCGCAAGTACTGCCCGGAGCTGGCCCACGTGCCCGCTGCATATCTGGCGGAGCCACACCGCATGCCACATTCGGTTCAGCTCCGCAGCGGCTGCGTGATCGGGCAGGACTATCCACCTCCCATCGTCGACCACATCACGGCGTACCGATCTGCGCGTTCAAAGATGTACGCCATCAAGGGCACAAGTGAAGCCCGGGAGGAAGCGCAGCGTGTCTTTGTCAAACACGGTAGCCGGCGGGGCCCGAGGGGCTCACCGGGCAGGTCGAGGTCGGCCAGTTCCCGCTGAGGCCGTTCCTGCGCCGGCCCTCGGTCAATTTGCCCGGCATGTAGCAGCCCCGTTGGCCCGGTCGCCAGGACATGTGCGACGTGACCGGTCAGGTCAACATCTGACGTGCCGGACGGCGGTGTTGGCATAAGACATTGGCGCTCTGGGCTGCTCCGCGTCAAAAAAGGATGAGTTCAATTGTCGCGCTATTGAAAATCGCGCAAAGTACCGTCCCTGAACGGCCGCAGGCGCTTCTTGCCGCGACGCGTGCAACGCCTCAAGACGAGCTGATGTGGCCGCCGAACAAGGAGAACAAACATGTGCGGCATCGTCGGCTTGTTCCTGAAAGACCGCGCGCTCGAAGCCGATCTCGGTCGGCTCCTGACCGACATGCTGGTCTCGATGTCTGACCGGGGACCGGACAGCGCCGGGATCGCGGTTTACCGGGGCCACGAAGACGGTCAGGTCAAACTGACGGTCCAGGCGCCCGACCCGGACACACAGTTTGAATCGTTGGGAGAAGTGCTGGGCGCCGAGGTCACGCGCATCGATACGCACGCCATCGTGACCTGCGCACCGGAAGACGCCGACGCGGTCCGCGCAAAGATCCGCGCGATCGACGGATTGCGCCTGATGTCCGCCGGCGACGCCATCGAGATCTACAAGGAGGTGGGGCTCCCGAAGACCGTCGCTGAGCGGTTCAACCTGCCGACGCTACGCGGGACGCACGGTATCGGTCACACGCGGATGGCCACGGAGAGCGCCGTGACGACGCTCGGGGCGCATCCTTTCTCGACCGGTTCGGATCAGTGCCTCGTCCACAACGGCTCGCTGTCGAACCACAACTCGCTCCGCCGTCAGCTCGGACGCCGCGGAGTGGAGGTCGAAACCGAGAACGACACCGAAGTCGCAGCGGCCTACCTCACTTGGAAAATGCGCGAAGGCGCGAACCTACGAGAAGCATTGGAAGCCGGTATCGACGATCTGGACGGTTTCTACACTTTCGTGGTGGGAACGCGCGACGGCTTCGGCGTCGTGCGCGATCCGATCGCATGCAAACCGGCGGTAATGGCCGAAACGGATCAATATGTGGCCTTCGGCTCCGAGTATCGCGCGCTGGTGGGATTACCGGACATCGATGCCGCGCGAGTCTGGGAACCGGAACCGGCCACCGTGTATTTCTGGGAACACTGAATCGATGCAAACACTCGACGTCTCGGCGCAGGGATTGCGTGAAGTCAACGCGACGCTGCAAGCCGAACCGGGCGGCTCGAATCAGGCTTTCGAAATCGTCAACCCGCTCGGCAGCCATGCCATTGCGGTTGGCCTGGACGCGCCGATTGAGGTCACCGTCAAAGGGTCCACGGGCTACTACTGCGCCGGCATGAATCAGCAGGCGACCGTTAACGTGCAGGGTTCTGTAGGGCCGGGTGCCGCCGAGAATATGATGTCCGGCAAGGTCGTTGTTGACGGAGACGCCAGCCAGTACGCGGGCGCCACCGCGCATGGCGGTTTGCTCGTGATCAAAGGGAACGCGTCGAGCCGCTGCGGCATATCGATGAAAGGCATCGACATCGTCGTGCACGGCAACATCGGACATATGAGCGCGTTCATGGCGCAGGCCGGTAATCTCGTCGTGCTGGGCGATGCCGGAGACGCGCTGGGCGACAGTTTGTACGAAGCGCAGATTTTCGTGCGCGGCGAGGTCAAGTCGTTAGGCGCGGATTGCGTTGAAAAGGACCTGCGTGCGGAGCATCTGGAAACCCTGACGCGCCTGCTTGCCGCAGCCGATGCAGACGCCGACCCTTCGGAATTTCGTCGTTACGGATCGGCTCGCAAGCTCTACAACTTCGATATCGATAATGCTGGAGCTTACTGACAGCCAAAGATGCGGCTGTCGCACGCTGCTGTGACCGGGCGGCAGACACCTTCTCTGTGCGAAATACCACAATCAATGCCCATTTCGCGCTCCTGAACTCAAAAAGGCGCGCGGAGGGTGTGAAAAACGTCACATACGACCTGTCTGTGGTACGCCTAGAGTCATACCCGTACTCACTTGTGGGTACGTGAGCGCCGCCGTATACCGATGACCCGCAATCCACAGCGGAGTGTGAACCGGGTCCACCGTAGGCGGCATAACCGGTCTCAACGTTGAGCGAGGTGCATTCACCTAGAGTTTCCGGTTTATCAGCGGGCAAAAGGATTGCCCTTCGTTCAAGGCACGTTGAGCCAATCATGAGTAAGTGCATAAGGGAGCACTCAATGAAACATCCATTCATTCGTACGTGTGGAGCTGCATCGCTCGCACTGCTGGTCATGAGCGCAACGGAAGCGCGAATTTCTGACGACCAGCGTCGTTATTCCTACGAACTCTTCAATGACGTAGAACTGGGTCGGGGCTGGGATTCCGCCAAGGGGCGGCTCGCCACCGACATCTGCATCGAGTTTGGTGAAGAGAAGATCCCCTACAACAAGTACGAAGGCAGCATGCGTCTGGTAGCTGAC
>JBCCHD010000082.1 GCA_039028935.1 Pseudomonadota bacterium
GACCGATCTTGTTTGCTTCGCCAAAGTAAGCAGCCACATCGTCATGGGTTTGAAGCGCGGCGATGCGGGCGAGCTCCGGTGCGAGCGGCGCTAGGCCTAGCTCGTTACGTGTGTCCATGTCCATGTAAGAATTGAACAGATCGCCAACCTTCTGTTCATCCGAACCGCTAGCGAAACGACCCGAGGAAGATTCTTCGATAATGGTCTTGACGTTTTCCTGGGCGGTTTCGTGCAGCATGTACGCGATACCAAAGGAGGACTTGTCCGAGGGAATATCGGTGCTCGCCAGCCACGCGCCGTTAACGTACGCATTAAAGTCATCACCAGGCCGCACAGAAGTGTCCATATTGTTAAGAATAAGACCGCTGTGTCGTGCTTCGTTGGATCCTTTACTCATTGTCGTATCGGATTGGTGCGAGCAGGCGGCAAGAAGCAGCGTGACAAGTGTCAAGCAAATGTATTTTTTCATGGTTGAATTTCCCAAGGAAAACGGCGAAAAAAATAAGGGTATTGCGAATGAGGCTAGCGTGTTTATGTGGGAAATGCCACGTGTAGCAGGTCAAAACGCAGCGCATCGCGACGAACGTCGCGCAAAAGAAGTGACAATGTGTCCGGTTTTGTGTCCGGACCTGTCCGTTAGGATTGGTTTAATGTGTCCGCTTGGTCTTCGAGATCCACGTATTCAATGTCCATGAAGTCGAGTGTTTCCAACCATTCGTTGCTCGCCACAAACTCGTTGGTGAGCGTTTCAGGATCGGCCGCGCCTTCCGGCGAAACAATGCAGTCGTTGGGTGTCTCGATTTCTTCAACGGTGGTCTTTGCCCAGCGTTCGTCATCGAGTTCATCGACGGTGCCATCGACAAATTGAATGTCGATGGTATTCAAGTCGACGTCGATAGCAACGACTTCGAACGCCGCGCCACTGCGGTTCGTATACCAGTGTCCAATGATGGGTGTGGGTCTAATCATGTCGTTCCCCAGTTATGTGTGCATGTGCCTCTCTTTCGTTGATGGAATACCAGCAAGATATAGACCCATTCGCCGCGCTTGGCAAACGTGGTCAAACAGAACAAAAAAAAGCGTGATGGTTTCGGGGTGTTGTCATCGGGCTTGAGAAAAACCCGTAGATTTTGCAGAGCAGCGTTAGCGCAAGTTGCTACGCAAGGCGAAAGTTGAATTCAATCACTTAACGACGTTTAAAGTGAGTTTAATTATCAACACGCTCAAAAATGAAATCCCACACGCCGTGACCTTTGCGGTGACCGCGTTTCTCAAACTTGGTGAGCGGTCGGGAATCAGGGCGGGGTACACACACGTCGTCGGGTGTGGCGTCATGCGCGGCGGTGGCGTTGTCGCGTGTGTTGCGAAACAGTGCCGATGATTGAAGCACTGCACACATGTGCTCGGCATAAGGGTGCCAGTCGGTGGCAAAGTGAAGGCGACCGCCGGGTGCCAGACGTCGGTGAAGCAATGCTAGGAATGATGGTTGCACAATGCGTCGCTTGTGGTGTTTTTTCTTTGGCCACGGATCGGGAAAATACAGATTGATGCGATTGAACGTGTGATCGGCGACCATGTGTTCCAGCACATCCATGGCGTCGTGATTGATGACGCGCGCATTTTGCAAGGCCGCTTCTTGCAGCAACATCAAAAGGTGACCCACACCGGGTCGATGCACTTCGATGCCAACAAAGTTTTGGTCGGTATTGCGCTTGGCCATTTCAAACAGCGCCTCGCCATTGCCAAAGCCGATTTCGAGCGTCAGTGGATGATGCGCGGTGTCTTTAAATGCCGCGCGTAGATCGGTGGGTTCGGCAGAGTACTCTATGCCATAGAGTGGCCAGCCGCTGTCGAGCGCTCGCGCTTGACCGCGCGTGAGTCGTCCTTCGCGAATGATGAAACTGCGAATACTGCGACGTTTGGCAAACGCGCCGTCCGGCGTGTCGGACATCGTTAAAAGATCGTGCCGTCGAGCGGTGAGGACGCTGACGCGAACCGTTTGCGTGGAATGCGACCCGCCAAAAATGCTTCGCGCCCCGCTTCGATGGCTTTTTTCATGGCGCTGGCCATGAGCACCGGCTGCTGCGCGCCGGCAATCGCGGTGTTCATTAAAACGCCGTCGCAGCCCAGTTCCATGGCCACGGCGGCGTCTGAGGCCGTGCCCACACCCGCGTCTACTAAAATGGGCACCGACGCGTTTTCAACGATCGTTAAAATGTTATAGGGATTGCGAATGCCGAGCCCAGAACCAATCGGCGCCGCGAGCGGCATCACCGCGATGCAGCCGAGTTCTTCGAGGTGCTTGGCGAGAATCGGATCGTCGTTGGTGTAGACCATGACGTCAAATCCTTCCTTCACAAGCGTTTTGGTGGCGTCGATGGTTTGCACCACATCTGGGAACAAGGTCTTTTCATCGCCGAGCACCTCGAGTTTGACGAGGTTGTGTCCGTCAAGTAGCTCGCGAGCGAGGCGACAGGTGCGCACGGCGTCGGCGGCGGTGTAGCAGCCCGCGGTGTTTGGCAGCAGTGTGTACGCGTCGGGCGGAATCACATCCAGCAGGTTGGGTTCGTCATCGTGCTGGCCGATATTGGTGCGACGAATCGCCACCGTCACCACATTGGCACCGCTCGCCTCGGTGGCCGCTTTGGTTTCATCGAGGTCTTTGTATTTACCGGTGCCGACTAACAGACGCGAGGTGAACTGATAGTCACCCATTTGCCAGTGATGTGGAGAGTGTTCTGTCTGCGTACCCATTGTTTGGTCTCCGCCAGTTAGCCGCCGCCCACTGCGCCGACAATTTCAAGGGTGTCGCCGTCACGCAGGGCGTGTTGATCGTATTGGCTGCGCGGCAGAATCTCCCCGTTGAGTTCGGTCGCCAGGCGTTTGCCCGCAAGTCCGCGCCACGCCAGAAACTCGGTCATGGTGAAAGGCGAGGGCAGCTCGAGCGCGCGGCCATTTACTGTGATGTGGATCGCCGTCATAGCGCGCCAGAGTGTACACCAAGCCAGGGAGTGTCACAGCCTGAGTTTGAGCAAAAAACACCGCCTCTCAAATCGGCGCACGTCTTATGCGAGAGTGTTGCGCAGGCGGCATAAGCGCATGCTACTCTTCGGCGTATGCCGCTTGTTGCTCACTCCACATTGCCCGCGTTTGCACGTCTCCAGGCTGACGGTCAGGAGGTGGTGCCGCTGGCGCGCGCCAAACAGCAGCACATTCGTGAGCTTCATGTGGGTGTGCTCAACATGATGCCCGAC
>JBCCHD010000083.1 GCA_039028935.1 Pseudomonadota bacterium
AAATTCATAGCGGTGCGGCCGAGAAGATCCTTCGCAATTTTCCATCGACGGTTTTGCCATTTTTGGGTGGGCGAGACACCACGCGCCTATTTAAAACGACGGTGGAGCGTTCGTGTCGTGGTGCCAAGGCGCTTGGCCATGTCCGCTAGCGTGATATTGCTGTCAACGTTGGCGTGCATCCAAGTTTGCGCTTCGCACACCAGTTCGTCGCTTGAGTTCTCGCCGCCCGCGAGATAACGCTGATCTTCAAAGGTTCGGCGGATTTCGTGTGAGAAGTTCTTTTGCACATGGTAGGCAACGTCACGGGAATAGAATCGCTCAATTAAATGAACGGTTACATCAGCGAGCGAGTTGATGCTCGCCGCGCAATAAAGCGTTCCGGCTTGAGTCACGAAATAATCGCGCTTTAATTGCACCAGCGGATAGCGTTGTTCGAAGCGCGCAAAATTATGCCAATGCGTCGTCGCGGGCTGATGATCTAATAACCCCGTTTCCGCTAACAAGCTGACTCCCGTTCCGGTGGCGGCGATTGCGGCGCCCTGGTTGGAATGGCGTTTCAGCCACGGATAAAGCTCGGCGCACGCTGCTAGCACCGGGCTAGGATTGCGCCACAAGGCTGGCAGGTAAATGACGTCTAATTGAGGATCGGCCCCGTCCAGCGGCACAGCCTTTTGCAAACCTAATAATTCTTCGGTCGCTGGCGCTCCGGGGATACTCAGTAATTGGATGGATAACGAGGCCTCAAGGCGGGTCGATGCCTGTATCGCGTCACCCGCGGCGCGCCACATTTCCAAGGGCAGGACAGTGCCCGTTGCAAGCATGCGCGGCGCCACGACGAAGCCGATTTTCAAGCACTTTCGGTCCATTTTGTCTTAATTGGCCAGTGTTGTGGCTGAATATACCAATCATAAGTCAGAATTGACGGTTAGTATTCTCACAAACAAACAGAACATCTCGAATGGTAACCAGACTACCTGTGATCGTCGGTTTCGGCGGCGTTAACTCGGCCGGACGCGCCTCGTTTCATCACGCCTACCGGCGGACGATTTGGGACAGCTTACCGGCTGAGGAGCAACGCACGACTGTTGCCGCCTTGAGCGCAATGATGGGCTTGGCAAGCTTTCGCAACGGCCAGTTTTTCTCGCCCGATGGCACCGCACTCGACCAATCTGGCTACCAGACGCTTGAGCAACGCGTGCTCGAGGGTTCGCTGATCCGCAGGATTAATTTATTCGATCCCGATCACGTGGCCGGCAATAGCGTCTTAGCGCTCGAGCCCGAGAATGGCGCCATAGAGCTTGCCTGCGCAAACATCAATGACGACGTGTACACGCAATGGCGGGTGGAAAATCTGAACGGCGGGCGCGCGCGATTAACGAACGAAGTTAAGACCGAGCTCAAAGTGGAAACCTACCGCAAACTTGCGGTGCAATCGGGCGGACAACTGCCTGACGGATTTGACCCCAGCACACTTTATAAGTCGCGGTTCCATCCTAAAGGTTTACAGCTCGCGATCATCGGCGCCTCTGATGCCGTGCGCTCCATTGGTATCGACTGGCAGACCATTGCCGATCGCGTGCGGCCCGACGAAGTGGCGGTCTACGCGGCAAGCGCCATGGCTCAACTCGACGAAGCTGGGACGGGTGGCATGCTGCAGGCGCGGCTGCGTGGCTCGCGTGTCAGCGCCAAGCAGCTCCCTCTCGGTCTGAATACGATGCCAGCGGATTTCGTAAACGCTTACGTGCTCGGCAGCGTCGGTGCGACCGGAGCCAATGCTGGCGCCTGCGCAACGTTTCTCTATAACTTGCGACTCGCCGTTGAGGACATTCAAGCAGGGCGCCGACGAGTGTGCGTGGTGGGCAATGCCGAAGCCCCGCTGACGCCGGAGGTCATTGAAGGCTACGCCGCGATGAGCGCGCTCGCCACCGACGACGGCTTAAGTAAACTCGATGGTGAGGATAAGCCCAATCATCGACGCGCCAGCCGACCTTTTGGAAACAACTGCGGCTTTACGTTGGGCGAGTCGGGTCAATATTTTGTGCTCTTCGATGATGAACTGGCCATCGAAATGGGCGCCAATATTCATGCCGCGGTACCCGAGGTCTTTGTCAACGCGGATGGCTTCAAGAAATCGATTTCCTCGCCCGGGCCCGGCAACTATATAACGCTTGCCAAAGCGGTGGCGGCGGCGCGCGCGCTGCTGGGTGATGAGGCGGTACGCCAGCGCAGCTTCGTGCAAGCCCACGGGTCGAGTACACCGCAAAATCGCACAACTGAATCACGCATACTGAATATGGTTGCCAACGCGTTCGGCATTGAGGGTTGGCCCGTATCGGCGGTTAAAGCCTTTGTCGGACACTCACTTGCACCGGCCAGCGCCGACCAAATGAATAACACTTTGGGGGTGATGCGCCACGGTGTGTTGGCGGGTATCAAAACGATCGATGAGCTGGCCCCGGATCTCGAGGACGATCATCTCAATATCGTGACCGAAGACCTCGATGTCAGCGACCGGGCGGACGTTGCTTTTTTGAACTCGAAGGGTTTCGGCGGCAACAATGCGACCGGCACGGTGCTTTCGCCAGACATCACTGCGGCCATGCTGGAGAAGCGCTATGGTTCAAAAACCATGAACGAATACCGCGCGCGTGCTGAGCAGACCGCGGCTCAAGCGAAACTCTACGATGACGCCTGCCTAGCGGGCCCGATGGAGCCGATTTATCGATTCGGCGACGCCCTGGTCGACGAATCTCAAATTGAGATCACCGAACATGGCGTTACCTTGCCAACTTTCGCGCAACCGGTGGATCTTGATTTAGAAAATCGATATCCCGACATGAGCTAGCAGCCATGTCGAGCGGTGCACCTCGCCTAGACGCCAACTCAAAACCGAGGTAGATGTGACAGCAGTGCCATCTAGAATCTATTTCTGCCTTCTGCTCTCCGACTTACCAATCTCTGTCATGACAGACCACCTATGATGAGATCAAAGAGACCGTCAAAGCAGCTGCTGATTCATCCCTCAAAGGCATTATGGGATACACCGAGGACCAGGTTGTCTCGCAGGACTTCCGTGGTGACACAAGGTCGTCTATC
>JBCCHD010000084.1 GCA_039028935.1 Pseudomonadota bacterium
CGACAAGGTTCGCCGATGCAGTTTTTCCGTCCGTTCTTGAGGTCTGAATGCGCAGTCTTTTGTTTTGGTTGAGTTTCCCGTTCTTGATCCCTCAGGCCCTCTACGTGCGGCAAACGGCACCGCGTTTCGCACCGGCATCCGGCCCGACGACGGGCGCTGTGGGTGATGGTGAGACGGTGCGGTTGCTCGCCATCGGCGATTCGATTATCGCTGGCGTCGGCGCCTCGGAACTATCGAAAGCGCTGGTAGGGCAAACGGCGCGCGCGTTATCGCAGCAAATTGACGGTCAGGTTACTTGGCAGGCGTTGGGAACCAGCGGTTTCGATTGTCGCAAAGTACTCGACATCTTGGTGCCGCAGTTGCCCGATGAACCGTTCGACTACGTCATCGTTTCGGTGGGCGTAAACGACATCACCGGGCTGACCTTTCTGCCGACGTGGCGGCGCAACTTGTCCACATTGGTTGAAACACTTCGCAAACATTCGCCCAACGCGGTCATCGCGGTCGCGGGTATGCCGCCGATGCACGGCTTTCCACTGCTGCCGCAGCCGCTGCGCGCGGTATTTGGTTCACGAGCCCGGGCGTTTGACGATGCGACACGAGAGATTGTCAGTCCTAGGGATGGCATGTTGTACATTCCACTGCACTTCGACCCCGATCCGTCGAAGTTTTCCCCGGATGGCTATCACCCGTCAGAGGAAAGCTACGTTGAATACGGTGCCGAGGTGGCAGAGCGGCTGGTGAGCGCTTGACTTCGCGTTGGCACTTGAGGGACCGTTGAGTTCTCCCATTCTCTTCATTAGATAGTTGACCCCATGCATAAGTTGATTCTTTCGCTCCGCGCTGCGACGTTGTTGGTTTTGGTTGTTGTTATCGGTGGATGCGCCTCTGCCAAGTATTCCGCATTGGAAAAAGTGGGCATCCACAAACGCGATATTCTTGTCGATGACGTCGAGGATGCACGCGATGCACAGGCCGATACGCGCGAAGAGCTGGTGTCAGCCTACGAGGAGCTCAGCACGCTGATCGGTCACGACGGCGGGGAGTTGGAGCGACAGTATGACCGGCTTAGTAAGCAGGTGGAGTCGGCGCAGGACGCGACCGATGACCTGGACGATCATCTCGCGGCCATCGATCAAGTGAGCAATGATCTATTCGAGGAGTGGGAGTCGGAGCTGGAGCTATACAGCAGTCAGGCGTTGCGCAACGATCAGGCGCAGAAGTTGGCTGAGTCGCGGCAACAGTTCAAGCAGATGCGCGACAGCATGCAGGTCGCGCGCAATCGTGTCGATCCGGTCATGGCGGTGCTGAACGACAATGTGCTGTACCTCAAACACAGCCTGAACGCACAGGCTGTTGCCGCGCTCCGTGGCGAGGCGGCCAAATTAGAAGCGAATGTCGATGCCCTGGTGCGCGACATGCAGGTTGCGATTGACGAGGCCGATAGCTTTATCAGCAAGATGCGCGGTTAGCGCAGGTTACATCCGCGAACGACTATCCTGCGAGATTGCCAAACACGCGTCGCTCGTTGTGCCGCTATTGCTGCGTGCGGATATCTTCCATCCAGGCCACAAAATCCGGGCTAAAGCGGTGCGACTCGCTTGTCCAGGTTGATTTAAGGCCTTCGCTCGTTTGAAAAAACGTTTGTAATCGTTGCACGACCGGCTCGAGTTCACTGGCGTGCATCTCCGTTCGCGCCAGGTCGATGTTGTGAAGAACGCTCAGCCAGAACTCGTGTACCTGGAAGCGCTCCAATTCAGTGAGATCTGATGTTTGGTTGGACTTGAGGACCAGAGCAGCCAACTTTTCGTCCGTCGCTAGAAGGCGGTGAGTGTCTTGGAGGAAAGTGGCCCGGTCGCGCCGAGCTTCTGCGTCTAGGAGCTCGTTATTTTGCTGTAGTTCAAAAGCGAGAAAAATGATGCCGGCAATCACGCCAATATTGGCGACGAGTTGCGCCCAATTTTCTATGCGCATTGACTTGATACTCATGCTTTACGTGCTCGGGTAGCGCCACGACGGGTCGACCGCTCGTATCTTAGCGCAAACGGGGCGAAGAGCTGGCCACACGGGCCATAAGGGATTGTCTGTCGGCCTACTTAAAGTCTTCGATCGCACACCGCAGCTGGCCACTGGCCATGCGGTAGCAGACATTCAACTTGAACCCGGTGGCATCTTCAGCGACCGACTCGATGGCGATCACCGCGTTAAACGAGCTGCCCGGCGCGATCGGTCGGCTGGGGTCGTTGTTGTCCACCAGATACTCTGACGGCTCCATCACGCGACTGCCGACCACTTCTTCAAACCGATCCGTTAGTGACACGTGCACCAGCGGGTAGGGTAATTCGGTCTCACTGCGATTGCCGATGCGTGAATAAATAGTGAGCACCTCATCGTTCTCGTCGGTGCTGCCTTTGGTTGCCTCAAAACGCCATCCGGCAACATCCCAATCGGGCGTCAC
>JBCCHD010000085.1 GCA_039028935.1 Pseudomonadota bacterium
ACCGGCGGTTCGCCGTGAACTAAATCTCGATCCCGATTTGGCCAGTGATGATATGACCACGATTGCGCTGCACGAAGGCGGCGAACACGTGCGCATTAAAGGCGATTCGGTGACCGGTGCGCTCGACGGTGACGACGAGGCTTACAAAGCGTTTCATAAACGCATGACACGATTTGCCGACATACTCAAGAACGTGTTGAACAAGACGCCACCGCGGTTGGGAACTAAAAACCTGTCCGATCTAGCCGCGTTGGCCAAGCTGGGTTTTGACATCCGACGATTGGGTAAGTCAGAGATGGAAGCGTTCCTACGCGTGATCGGTATGAACATCTACGACGAGGTAATGGAACGTTTCGACTGTCGGGTGCTGCGCGGCGCGTTGTGTGCGGACGCGGTGATGGGCACCCATCTCGGCCCCCGTTCGCCAAATACCATTCTGACTTTCTTATATCGCTGGGCCGGCAACCATGGTCGCATTGCGGCACCGAAAGGCGGCATGGGCAGCGTTAGTGAAGAGTTGGCGCACGTGGCTCGGGCAGCGGGCGTCACTATCCGCTCCGGAATGCGTGTGAAGCGCGTAGTGGTTGAAAACGGTCGCGCGGTTGGCGTCGAGACCGACAGCGGTGAGCGTTTTGACAGCTACACCGTGGTCTCGAATGTGGACCCGAAACAAACCATCATGGAATTGGTCGGCGCGCGCCATGTCGAGGCTGGATTTACCCACCGCAGTCATCATCTGCGGGCGAAAGGGAATGCCGCAAAGTTGCACCTAGCATTGGATGGTTTACCGACCATCGACGGGTTAGACAAAAAAGAATATGGTGAACGTATTCTGATAGCACCAAGCCAGGACTATGTTGAGAGTGCTTTTAATCCGGCCAAGTATGGCGAGTCGTCTCCGGCACCGGTCATCGAAATGACGTTTCCCAGCTTCCGCGACGAAAGCATGGCGCCGACCGGTAAACACGTAATGTCCGCGGTCGTTCAATATGCGCCCTACGAGCGCAAGGATGGCTGGACAGATGAGGCGCGCGCGTTATTCGAAGCCGCCACCATTCGCACCATCGAACAGTTTGCGCCCGATATTGCGGATCGCATCATCGCCAGCGAGTTGCTAACACCTGTCGATATTGAACGCGAATTCAATATCACCGGCGGTCACTGGCATCACGGCGAGCTGACGTTGGATCAGTTCCTATTTGTTCGCCCGGTCGGCGGTGCGGCGCAGTACAAAATGCCGCTCGACGGGTTGTACCTCTGTGGCGCCGGCGCGCATCCGGGTGGCGGGGTTAGTGGCGCCGCTGGGCGTAACGCTGCCAAAGAAATAATTAAGCGGGGGAAAGCCGCATGACGATTACACCGGTACCTCAAGGCCGCCTGCGCTCACCGTTCTTTGGCCGCATGTCGGCGTTGGACACGATCAATACCTGGCACGAATGGAAGGGCTATTCCTCGCCCGATGAACTGTATTGCGCGGAGACCGAGTACTTTGCGATTCGTAATGCGACCGCGGTATTCGATCTCACGCCGATGACCAAGTATCGCGTCACTGGTCCCGACGCACTGGCTTACGTCGACCGTCTGGTGACGCGTGACATGGCGAAGATCAAACCGGGCCGAGTCGCATATGCGGTGTGGTGCGATGATCGCGGCCAGGTGATTGATGACGGCACGATCTTCCACCTCCGTGAAGGTGAATATCGGATCTGCTCTCAGGAACGCCACTATGACTGGTTCCTCACCTCAGCGATTGGCTTCGATGTATCCGTAGAGGAAGAAACCGCTGAGATCGCGGGTCTCGCGGTGCAAGGGCCGACCAGTTTTTCAACGCTGAGCGCAATGGGTCTGGATGGTCTTGGCGATCTCAAAGTGTTTGGCCTGATGCACTTTGATTTCGAAGGTGCCGAACTGATGATCTCGCGCACAGGGTTTACCGGCGATCTTGGCTACGAACTGTGGATTGAGCCGGATAAGGCCGAGGCGTTGTGGGATGCATTGTTTGCCGCCGGAAAACTGCACGGCATACGTGCGATTGGCACGCATGCCCTGGAGCTTGCACGGATCGAAGCCGGGTACCTGGCCGCTTACGTTGATTTTTTGCCGGCCAAGGCGACCATTCGTACCGGCCGCACGCGCTCGCCGTTGGAGCTGGGCCTGGGCTGGCTAGTTGATTTCAAGAAACCCAATTTCAACGGTCGACGCGCACTGGCCGAAGAGCAGCGCCGCGGTCCGACGTGGCGATTGGTAAAGCTGGACATTGAAGGCAATAAAGAAGCGCATAGCTCCTACATTTTTGCTGACAAGAACGCCAGCAAGCAAAACGTAGGTTTTGTGACGTCAGCGGCGTGGTCACCGATTACCAAGCAGAACATTGCGATCGGCACCGTGAAAATGCCGCACGGCGAAGTAG
>JBCCHD010000086.1 GCA_039028935.1 Pseudomonadota bacterium
TCAGCCAACGCGGCATACGTGCTCAGCGTCTCGGCATCGACACGGTCGGGGTGATACACGATCGTGCGTGCGCGCACGGAAAGCGCATGCCAGAAATGATCGGGATCACGAAGATGCACGGGCACCGCGTCATCTAACGTGTCCGTTTGAATGGGTTGAAGCAAACCCAGCTGCTTGGCAAACCATAAATTGCCCGCGTCGACCGTGAGTAAGATGTCCGCTGGACTGGCGTCACCCTCCGCGCGAAGGCGCTGAATCAACGGACCGTCTTTGTCGGTGATAAATTCGATATCCACACCGCTCGACGCTGTATAGGCGTCAAACAGCGGTTTGATGAGTTGCTCATTGCGAGACGAATACACCACCAGCTTTTCAGGCTCTGCGGGAACCGCTTCGACCATCTCCGTCGTTTGCGACGGATTTTCACTGCAGCCGGTGAGACCAGCGATTAGCGCGACAAAAAGAGAGGCAAAGAGTCTGCGCGCGGCACGGCCGCCCGCCTTTAGAAAAGGATTTATCATGATGACCTTATGTAAACGGTTGAAGTGAATAGAGTTAGACGTTGTTGAGAATAATTCTCAAAAACATTTTGACCTAAATTACCGCGCGTTGCCACCCCCATGCGCCCATGGCGGCTGGTACGCCCGATATCCCGGTCCGCACGCAATCGAATTTAAGCGATTGTAATAGCACAATATTGCCGCCGCGCCGGTTTGCAATTGTATCAGGGGTTCCCCTAAACTTTACCCGCGCGCACGATCATCAAGCATCGCGCCAAGCAGCCGTTCAGCACCGCTATCGGGGGGCAGGGTCTGAACCGCGCCTCAATATTGTCGTACCCCGTTGTCTGGCAACACACAACAGGAAAGACGATGGCATCTATCTATGTCGGCAACCTGCCGTTCACGACCACGCAAGAAGAACTCGAGGCGTTATTCGGCAACGTGGGTCCCGTACAGTCCGTAAAAATCATTACCGATCATGAAACCGGCCGCCCACGTGGATTCGGTTTTGTCGAAATGAACAAAGATGACGCTCGCGCCGCGGTGACGGCCATCAATGGCACCGAGTTAAAAGGCCGTACGCTCCGCGTTAACGAGGCGCACCAACGACCGCCCCATTAGCACAAACGGTGCGAAAAGGGCCGTTAGTCCGGCGCGATACTCACACGATTACGTCCGCCGTCCTTCGCCGCGTACATCGCTTGATCGGCGCGATTGATGGCTTCGCGCACCTGTTTGTCGTAGCCATCCGCTTCCGGTTTGCCCGGCATCGTGGCGTAGGCGCCGATCGACACCGTCACCGTCAACGCCGTCTGTTCGTTGGCGCGAATCGGCGTGGCGCACACCGCATTGCGAATGCGCTCAGCTAACTGCAGCGCGTCTTTGAGCCCCGTTTGGGGCAATACGACCAAAAATTCCTCACCGCCCCAGCGTGCCGCGACATCGCTTAGGCGAATTTCTTTTTGTACGCGTCGCGCCACTTCGCGCAGTACGTTGTCGCCGGTCTCATGGCCATGCTCGTCGTTCACCTGTTTGAAATGATCCAAATCAAACAGCAAAAACGACACGTGCTGCCCATTGCGGGCCGCGAGCGCAAATTCTTCTGGCAGACGTGCATCCACATAGCGACGATTGTGCCAACCGGTCAGCACGTCGGTCAGTCCTGCCCATATCAGGCGGCTGCGGTTGATGTTGTTCTCTAAACAAAACGACGCAATCACGGCCAGGTGAGCCAGAAAGTCCGTCGCGTGATAGCGGGTAAACCGCGGCGCATCGCGACTACCAAAGTTGAGACTGCCCAACGTCTTGCCATGGCGCGAAAGTGGCAACACCGCGACACTTTTGGGTTCAACGCCCATGGTAAACATCGCGCCGTGTCGATCCTCGAGATACGGTCCGAGCAACGGCCCCACGAGTTTTGGATAAATCGGCGATACGGCATCGAGCGCATCGCAAAATATCACCCCTTCGGGTAGCGGTTTAGTTGGGTTGTTAAACAGCAAAAGGTGACGCACTTCATGTTCGGGATCGAGCAACACCAGTGTCACCGTATCGAGGCCATACGAACGGGCTAGTCCGTCGACCAGGTTATCGAACAGGCCAGCAGTAGAGCATCCCCTCCTGCCTCCCACTAGATTCTTTTTTGCAGAACAAAAACTTGGATCCACTACCGGTTTGTTCGGCAAAAAA
>JBCCHD010000087.1 GCA_039028935.1 Pseudomonadota bacterium
GTGTACCACGCCGGACGGTCGTGCGATGACCCTGTTGACGATCGGCGAGCCCGCCGAAAATAAGAAATCGTGCTGGCTAATCGCCCGCCAACATCCCGGCGAGTCGATGGCCGAGTGGTGGATGGAAGGGTTCATCGAGCGAATGACCGACCCGGAAAACGCGGTGACGCGCGCGTTGCTCGAGCAAACCGTCATGTATGTCGTACCCAATATGAATCCCGACGGCAGCGTACGCGGCCACCTGCGCTGTAACGCCAACGGCGTGAATCTCAATCGCGCCTGGAAAGAGCCCGATGAGACTCAGTCTCCGGAGGTGTTCTTCGTCCGCCAGCGCATGCACGAGACCGGTGTCGACTTTTTCTTCGACGTGCACGGTGATGAAGCATTGCCCTACAACTTTGTTGCCGGCGCCGAAGGTACGCCGTCCTGGACCGAGACGATGAACGACGAGCTGCAGACGTTTAAGCGTACGCTCGCCAACATTACGCCCGACTTTCAAACCGAGTTCGGTTATCCGATTTCGGCACCCGGAAGCTCCGATTTGCGCAAAGCGACCGACTACGTTGCCGAGTCATTTGGCTGTCTCGCGATGACACTGGAAATGCCATTCAAAGACGCGGCCAATCAACCCATGCCGGAGATCGGCTGGTCGCCGGGGCGCTGCCAACAGCTTGGCGCATCCTGCATCGACGCGATGTGGCAGACGTTCGACAGTTGGAGCGCAAGACAGTAAGACCTGACGTCCTGCGGATCCATCTTTACATACCCAAACCGAGAGAATAGCGAGTGAAATCACCGATACTTATGATTGCCACATTGTTATGTGCTGGCTGCGCTTCAAACTACGCGAGTGTGCCAATTGATGAACCGCACGCCACGATCACGTTTCAAAGAAACATCGAGGGCGTTAAAGCTGATGACAACGACCCACTGCAAGCCTATGCGGTGATGGATAATCCTCAGTGCGATAATTATCAATACACGGCCGGATTCTCTTTCAATAGCCAGTTCATAGAGACCGCGCGTTTTTCCGGCGATAAGAAGCATCATTTTCATATGCATTCGGTCCCCAACCAGAACATTTACGGACCGTGGTGTTGGTCCTATCTAGGGTTCTATGTGGAAAACGGCCGCGATTACGTGGTCATGCACGAATCTTGTTCACCGGTGGTCTACGACACCACCGGCGATGAATGGCAGCGGATTAACGATGTGGACGTGATCAACGGATTCGAGTGTCCGGCCAAATAATCTTGGTGGAGTGAATTAAGTGAGGCTAAAACAACCACTACTTCTGTCATTGGTCATGGCGCTATTAGGTGCCTGTGCAACCGATCCACGCAATGCCCATCAAATGGAGTTCGAGGAGGCATTGAACTTCGAAGATCGCGCGCTTGCGCGGTATCTCTCGGCTAACCTCGAACTCGCTGATCTCAACGATGAAGAGATCACCGTTCGTCTGAATCAAGCTCTCAATGATGTCACCACGATCGTGAAACAAACCGGCCACGGCATCTATGTTGAGTACACCGCTCCGGATGGGCGGCTTTTTATGTGGTATCCGAATAACTTCGGCGTTGTAGCCGGCACCTGGGGAATTTCCGACGAGTTTTCACCCCCGCGGGCTTGTTTTAAGTACTTCAATGCGGCCCATGGTGTGACCGGTGAGTACGAACCGAACGAGTGCGTACCGACCGAACAAATTTTGGGTGAAGCCTACGTTATCGACAAACGAGACGGCGATGTCTTTGAACTAAGCAGCAAGGGCATTCCCTATTCAAAGTCGGCCGGCAATTTGCCACCTTGGCCGGAAGACTGGGCCAAGTTTGAGTCCCAATGAGTAATGGATCTCACTCGAACAGTCGCGACGGTCGTGTTCTTGTGACGATACTGCTTGCGCCCATCTAGCGAGGCGTCGCGAAA
>JBCCHD010000088.1 GCA_039028935.1 Pseudomonadota bacterium
CCACATTTAATTACTCACAGTGAAGGTAAAATAACGCAATCGTTTTAATAACGCATATTAAGACTGGCTCAGCCCACACAGTGAACACTCATTAATATGAGCTGAGTTTATGCTAATCTTGGTCGCTTACTTCGTCACTGGCCCATGTTTTTGTGGTTAGTTGTGATTGTTGGTGGCATGACATTGGCGATTTGGCTTAAGTTCAAGGGCCAAATCGTCAAAAAATTTCGCTCTCAAAGTGTTTACTGGAATCGCAAACTTCGATTTCGCGCGATCGCTAACGCGCTCTACGAAAAGGTCCAATCCAGTGACTACGATGTCATGCACTGCCATGACATGATCGCACTCATTACCGGCGTTCGATACAAGAAACATCATCCGTCGACCACGTTGATTTGGGATGCGCACGAGCTGTATGAGGACGTCTCATACGCCAACCCGATTGAGAAGGAGTACATCTCCGACGTGATTGCTGAATCCGCAGGCTATGTCGACCGCTTTGTCACCATCAGTGAGAGTTTTCGAGATATCTACTCGGAGCGTCATCCAAAGCTGCCGCCCGCCGCCATCGTGATGAACGCCACTCGCTATACGCAAGAACCGCTCATTCCCTCGCCGCTTCGGGAAGCCACCGGAATTCACACGGACCAGAAAATTCTGCTATTCCAGGGCGGCCTCGGGATGTATCGCGGCATTCCGCAGCTTCTGCAGGCAGCCGAGAATATACCCAGCGACTGGTCTATCGTCTTTATGGGCTGGGGCACTTACGAAAAAGCGATCGATGAATGCGCGCAGCAGCTGAACCTGTCGCGTGCGCCAGACCGCCCGGTGATTCGGCGTATTCCGCCCGCGCCCCAAGAAGAACTTCGGTCATGGACGGCCGGGGCGACCCTCGGCATTATTCCGTACGAAAACTCAAACCTAAATCATCTGTATTGCACACCGAATAAACTCTGGGAATATCCGAACGCGGAGATCCCCATACTCGCTACCGACTTGATTGAGGTGCGACAAATCATCGAACGGTGGGGCACCGGCACGTTGCTCCCGCGGGAATTCGACCATACCGACATCGTGGCCAAACTTGCACAAATCACCGACGCTCAGCTATCGGGGTGGCGTGAAAATTGTCGGAAGTTCTCCAAAGACATGGCCTGGCAGACGTTCGAGCCAGAGCTCTTGAGTGTCTATGAACAGTAAGCCAAAAAAAATCTGTACGGTGGTCGGCGCAAGGCCGCAGTTTGTGAAATGTGCGGTGCTGCGCCACGCCCTCAGCGAAACGCCAAACATCAACGAAGTGCTTATCCACACCGGACAACACTACGATCACCTCATGTCGAATGTATTTTTCGAGCAACTCACGATACGGCCGGCTGAGCATCACCTCGAGCTTGAAAATCGAAAGCACGGCGCGATGACCGGGGAAATGATGGGGGGGATCGAACGCATTTTTGAGGACGAGCAGCCCGACCTTTGTCTGGTTTACGGCGATACAAACTCGACCCTCGCTGGCGCCCTGGTCGCGAGCAAAATGCATATTCCAGTCTGCCACGTCGAGGCGGGCCTTCGGTCTTTCAATCGAGCAATGCCTGAGGAGATTAACCGCATCCTCACCGACCATGTCAGCGAACTGCTTTTTTGCTCCACCGAAGAGAGCGTAAAGAACCTGAAGGACGAAAACGTGCGAGACGGCGTGTTTCTTGTCGGTGACATCATGTTCGATGCGGTTAAAATGTTTGCACCCAAGGGTGATGGCGAAACCGTTCGAAAATCGTTCGGTCTATCCCAAGCC
>JBCCHD010000089.1 GCA_039028935.1 Pseudomonadota bacterium
ACACCGCCGGCGGCACCCAGAACCAACAACGTCTCATCGGGTTGTAGGTTCGCACTCTGTTTAAGTGCGTGATAGCTGGTGCCGTAGGTGACGGAAAACCCGGCACCCTGTGCAAAATCGAGAGTATCCGGCAGTGGCATCGTCATGACTTCTGGGCAAACGCATTTTTCTGCGAATGCTCCGCCCCGCGTTGCCACGATAATGCGATCACCGACACGCGTTCGCTGACAGTTAGCGCCGACTGCCGTTACAACACCGGCGGCTTCGTTGCCCGGGATAAACGGCAACGGTGACTTCACTTGGTACTGGCCCGCGATACTCAAAATGTCCGGAAAATTAACCCCGGCCGCGGCGACGTCGATGCAGACTTCTTCGTCGCCGGGAACTGGATCGTCCCATTCCTCAATCGTGAGCGACTCAGGTGGACCAAATTGGTTGCACACCAATGCGCGCATTCAGACGACCTCAAACAGAGATGCTGCACCCTGGCCACCACCCACACACATCGTACATACGACGTACTTGGCACCGCGGCGCTTGCCTTCGATCAGGGCGTGGCCGACCAGTCGCGCGCCTGACATGCCGTAGGGGTGCCCAACCGAAATCGCGCCGCCGTCAACGTTGAGGAGTTCGTTGGGAATTCCTAAGGTATCGCGGCAATACAGAACCTGAACGGCAAACGCCTCATTGAGTTCCCACAGGCCGATATCATCCATCGACAGGCCATTACGTTCGAGCAATCGCGGTACCGCAAAAACCGGACCGATACCCATTTCATCGGGTTCGCAGCCAGCAACCGCCGTACCACGATAAATTCCTAATGGCTCGAGACCCCGTTTTTCCGCCACCTTGGCTTCCATGACCACCGAGGCAGAGGCACCGTCGGACAGCTGACTCGCATTGCCGGCTGTTATTACACCGTTTTCACGTACCGTGCGCAGTCCGGACAATCCGTCAAGATTGGTTTGCGGTCGATTGCCTTCATCTTTTTCTAGAACGACATCTTCGAAAGTGATTTCGCCGGTTTCTTTGTTCATAACGCCTTTATTTGACGGTAGTGGCACGATCTCGTCGTCAAAGCGTCCAGCCTCTTGGGCAGCCGCGGTGCGCTGCTGGGATTGCAGCGCGTACTCATCCTGTGCCTCGCGGGAGATGTTGTAGCGTTTGGCTACGACTTCGGCCGTATCGATCATCGGCATAAGAATATGTTCATGCTTTGCCAGCAATCGAGGATCAGCAACGCGATGCTGATTGGCATGTTCGTTCTGCACCAGGCTAATGGACTCGAGGCCACCGCCCACCATGATGTCGACGTTGTCGCAGACGACGGTCTTCGCGGCCAGCGCGATGGCCATCATGCCCGATGAGCACTGGCGATCGAGCGTCATACCGGCGGTGGTTACCGGCAAGCCGGCCGCCAGGGCGATTTGTCGACCGACGTTTTGGCCTTGCGTGCCTTGTGGCATCGCGCAACCCATCATCACGTCTTCGACCTCAGCCGGGTCTATGCCGGCACGTTCGACCGCGTGCTGAACGGCGTGACCGCCTAAGGTTGGAGCTTCAGTGTTATTAAAGGCGCCACGATAGGCTTTACCGATCGGCGTCCGCGCCGTCGATACGATGACTGCTTCACGCATGG
>JBCCHD010000090.1 GCA_039028935.1 Pseudomonadota bacterium
ACCTGCACGCGCGGCTGGGTGAGACATTGGCGGACTGCGGCATCGACCGGTTATTCACCTTGGGCGATCTCAGCAAACACACGGCGGCGGCGTTTGGTAAGCAGGGTGAGGCGTTTCAATCGGTCGAAAAGCTCAACGCAGCGTTGCTCAAAGACTTGCACAACGCGGTGACCGTCTTGGTGAAAGGCTCGCGGGGCATGCGCATGGAGCGCGTTGTCGAAGCTATCGCCGCTCAAGATTCTGCCGGACAGGAGAACTGACATGCTCCTGTATTTAACGCAATACCTCGCGCAATTTGAATCCGGTTTTAACGTCTTTGATTACCTAACGATGCGCGCCATCCTTGGCGCACTCACCGCATTGGTAATTTGCTTCGTCATCGGGCCACGCATGATCCAGCGGTTGAGTACCAATCAGCTGGGTCAGCCGGTACGTGAGGACGGACCGGATACCCATCTGCTAAAAGCCGGCACGCCGACCATGGGTGGTGCGCTGATATTGACCGCAATTGCGGTGAGCACCTTGCTGTGGGCGGATCTCGAAAATCACTACGTTTGGATTGTGCTGTTCGTCACTATGACCTACGGCATCATCGGTTACGTCGACGACTATAAGAAGTTAGTGCTGCAAAACCCGGCCGGGATTTCGGCGAAGCAAAAACTTTTTTGGCAGTCGCTGGTCGCGATCATCGCGGCGTGGGCATTGTATAAGTGTGCCGAGCTCGACGGCATGTTAGCGACCCATACCGGGCTGCTGATCCCATACTTTAAGAATCTAATTCTGCCGCTGGGCATGTTCCAGTTGGTGGTTACGTATTTCTATATCGTCGGATTTTCAAACGCGGTGAATCTGACCGATGGTCTCGACGGCCTGGCGATCATGCCGACGGTATTGGTTGGCGGTGCGCTGGGTTTGTTCGCCTATGTGACCGGCAATGTAAATTTCGCTGAATACCTGGATATTCCGTACGTGGCCGGTGCTGGCGAAATCTTGGTGTTCTGTGCGGCGTTGGCCGGGGCTGGCCTCGGTTTCTTGTGGTTTAACACCTATCCGGCACAGGTTTTCATGGGCGATATCGGTGCACTGGCTCTGGGCGCAGCACTCGGTGTGGTTGCGGTGGTGGTTCGACAGGAGATTGTGCTCGCCATCATGGGCGGTGTCTTCGTCATTGAAACGCTTTCCGTGATGATTCAAGTGGGTTCGTTCAAGTTGACCGGCAAGCGTGTGTTTCGCATGGCGCCGCTGCACCATCACTTTGAACTCAAAGGGTGGGCTGAACCGAAAGTGATCGTGCGTTTTTGGATCATCACCGTGATTCTGGTGCTGGTCGGTCTTGCGAGTTTAAAAATCCGATGAGCGCCGTGAAGAAAACTACAGAGCACGGCCAAGATTTAGTGGTCGGACTGGGAGCAACCGGGCTGTCGATTGCGCGTTACTTGAAACGTATCGGCGGCAGCGCGGTGTTTACCGATAATCGCGACGAGCCGCCGGGCGCTGACACGCTGGAAGAAATCTGGCCCGACGCGGAGGTGGCGTTTGGTGAGTTTGAGTTGCCCGAAGGCATCGAGCGCTTGGTGGTATCGCCGGGCGTGG
>JBCCHD010000091.1 GCA_039028935.1 Pseudomonadota bacterium
CTCGGCGGCGACGTCGCGGAAAACTTGGTATTCACGTCCACTGAATTCAACGCTGATCGAGCACCGGACAACAATGTCAGCGCTTTCTTTAACCGCCTCGGCAACTCGATCAACTTGTCACGATTGGTGATCATCGCTACGCCGCGAACCGCGTCGGCCAGCGAACTCGTCATCAATGGTATGGAGCCACATGTCGATGTCACCATCGTCGGTGATCGGACCTTCGGCAAGCCGATCGGTCAGCTGGGTTTTGAGTTCTGCGAACAGATTCTGCGTATCACCGGGTTTCAAACCGTAAATGCCGATGGCGATGGCGATTACTTCAACGGTTTGCCGGCCGATTGTCCGGCACCGGATGACATTTCGATTCCGGTAGGCGATGACGCCGATCCGAATATCATTGCCGCGATGAGCTATCTGGACAACAACGCCTGTCCAGTGACACTAAACGCATTTGAGCCGACAACGTTCGAAAAGGTTGCGCCGGATCTTTCCGGACCGCCGTGGCGCGAGTATCTGGACGCCTACTAGTAGATGCTCGCGACGATTTTCGCGAACACGTACGCGACGAGCAGACCTGTCGTCAACATCGTCAATACCTGGAAAATGGAGTCGTGCGCGTTGAAGAGCACGATGGCCGCAAGTCCGCAAGAGCCGCCGATCAGAAGGTAAGGCAGCATTGCTCTAGGTCGGTATCGAGAGATGAATAGGTAACTCCAAATTCCAATCAATATCGTAGCAATGAAACTCCAAAAAAAAAGGATCACTCCGGCGACGATCGTGCCTCGACCAACAAAGTCGAGACCAAAGTCGTCGCCACTTAGCCAGCTAACGATTTCCACGATCAATTGAAACGTGGGGACCACGGCAAACGCCGATAGCGGTGCGACGATGGTCGCAATGGCCACAGTGATCACTTGCCTGGTGACCGTCGGTTTATCCTGCGTCAGTGATAGCGCCGTCACCATCCAGTAGACCGACCGCCATCCACGGCGACCACTTGTCCAGTGATGTAGTGGGCGTCGCAAACTAAGAACAAGACGCAGCTGGCAATGTCCTGTGGCGTTCCGGTTCGACCGAGCGGGACCTGATCGAGGATGGCCTGTTGGGTCGCTTCATCCATACCGTCTTCAGGCCACAATATCGCCCCCGGCGCGACCCCATTGACACGCACATCGGGCGCCAGATCTTTCGCTAACGACCGCGTGAGCATTGCCAGCCCGGCCTTCGCTGGACCGTAGACGGCATGATCACGCAATGGGCGCTTAGCATGAATATCGACGAGATTGACAATGCAGCCGCGGTTCTTGGTCAGCTGTGCCGCAAACGCTTGGCTTAGAAACAGCGGTGCTTTTAGGTTGCTGCCGGTGAGCGTGCGCCAGTCGTCTTCGGTGATCGTGCCAATTGGGGTTGGGTAAAACGCGGAGGCATTGTTGATGAGGATATCCAAATCACCGAAGGCCGCGTTGGTCTTGGTGAGTAAGGTCGGATATGTGGTGACGTCGAGCAGATCCGCTTGCACCAGCGCGGCGGAGTCGTTGCGCGCGTCGTTAAG